>JAFAHT010000027.1 GCA_019237095.1 Planctomycetaceae bacterium | reverse complement strand
CGTCGGTTCGCGTGACGTGTTAGGCGACAAGTATCGCCTGACCCGGGGGATTCCGCCTAGGGCTGCACCCGCACTACCGAGAGGAAGTGTACTTGATTAATACTACAACGATTGAACCGGAATGGGTCACGCCGCGTCAGGCTGGCCTCATTATGAGCCCATCCCGGCCGAGCGGGCTGATTGCCCAAGGCGATCTTGATGCGCGTATCAGCGTCGCGTCCATCCGCGCCTATCTCGGCAGCCTGCCAGAGGTGCAGGCTTCAACGCCGAAGCCGCGCCGACCTCAACACGCCACCGCCTAACCGAATGCGCCGTCCGTGTCGCAAGCACGGAACGGCGCTTTTCAGTTCGGAGCGTGGGGGACGGACATTGCCGGCGGGACCTAGCAAGCATTAGTCGCCGACATCGGTTTCAAGCCCTGGCACGCTCCGCCATACACCTGATGACGGAGAAAATGCGCAATGTCTGAAAACACCAAGTCGAAGCCGATCGAAGTGATCAGTATTCCACAACCGGAAGAGACTGACAGCTCGATCAATCGTTTCAAATCCAGGCGGTCGGCAACACTGGCGGGAGTGGAAACCCTCCCGACGGCGCTGCCGCATCACCGCATTGCCGATGCCAAGGACTTCGTCCGCTTGCACCCGGACGAAGCGAACTACTGGTCGGACGAATTGTGCTTCGTTTCCGTGCCGATCCAGGGGCAGAAGAAGGACACCCTTCATCTGATCCTAGAAGTTTGGCGATGCAATACCTGCCGTCAGCGCGCATTCACCGGTTCCGGCTGGCGCTGGCGGCGAAACCTTACGACCGGTTCTTCCTTTGTCACGTCCCGAGCCAGAACCTTGACAACAAGTTCAACGAGACAGCGCTCAAGGGATGTACGCAGGCCAGGCAGTTCTGGGCCGAAGTCACCAGCCGCAAGGGTGAGGGCGTCGACGACTATGTGATCACGTTCGCGCGCGATCAGGACTCGTTGCCGGAGCCGAAGTGGCCGACGCAGTCCCTCGACGAACTGATTAACATCACGTTCGCCGGCCGCATGATCGAGCGGGCGGATCACCCGGCATTATTGCGTCTAATCGGCGCGCGTCAGGTGCTTGGGTGAAGACGTTTCAAACTGTCGTCGTGGCGGACTTCGAATACGAAGTACCGCCCGGCGACCTTCCTCATCCGCTGTGCATGGTCGCGCACGTCCTCAATGAGAACTTAGAGCTCGTGCGCACCATTCGCTGTTGGCGTGGCGAATTCGGAATCGCGCCGCCGTTCGATACCGGTCCCAACACGCTGTTCGTCGCCTACAGCGCATGGGCGGAGATGATCTGCTTCAAAGTATTAGGTTGGCGATTTCCAGTTCACGTCTTTGATCAACACACGGCCTACCTCGCGGCCAGCAACATATTGCTGCCTTACGATCCCGACGAGCCCCGCCAGAAGCAGCGCAAGCGACTACCCGATGCGTGTCGCGCTTATGACATTGAGGGTTGGGAAGACATCGACAAGGAGGCGATCAGCCAATCGATCGGCGATGGTACATGGCGCGAGCATTTCACCCCGCAGGAAGTTCTCGATTATTGCGAAGAAGACGTCCGCATGTCGGTGAAGCTGTTGCGCGCGCAAGTGCGCATACCGCCAGCCGACGTTTTCCGGATTCTGAATTGGTCCAACTACTCGGCCAAGGCGATCGCTCTCATTCAAGCCCGCGGCATGCCGATCGACATGGCGCTGTGGAATCTGGTGCAGGAAAACAAGGCCGCCGTGATCTTACACCTATTGCGGCAATTCGATCCCAGCCATGAGGACGACGAACCTATCTGTTTAGTCCCAGACTTTGATGGTGCATCCTCATCGCACGATTCGAAGGAAGCGCTATGGGACAAATTTTACACGGCTGCGCCACCACGACGGAGGCAGTCCGTCGAGCAATACAAAATAGTCAAGAGAGCCTGAGAGGCCTCGCTAAGCGCTACGGGATCAACCAGAAGACCGTCGCGAAGTGGAAGCAACGCGAGACCGTCGCTGATCTCCCGACAGGCCCCAAGCGAGCCACGTCAACTCTGCTTTCTATCGAGGAGGAAGCGATCATCGTCGCTTTCCGGCGGCATACGCTGCTGTCGCTCGACGATTGCCTTTACGCACTGCAGCCGACCATCCCACATCTCACGCGGTCATCCCTGCACCGCTGCCTCAAGCGACACGGCATCAGCCGATTGCCGGAGATCGAAGGCAGTAGGCCCTCGAAGAAAAGGTTCAAGGCTTATCCGATTGGCTATTTCCACGTCGACATCGCCGAGGTCCAGACCGCCGAAGGCAAGCTCTACCTCTATGTCGCTATCGATCGCACCAGCAAGTTCGCGTTCGTGCAACTGGTCAGGAAGACTGGAAGGACCTCAGCCGCGGCGTTCCTCGAAGCTCTGATCGCGGCTGTCCCATACAAGATCCACACGGTCCTCACCGATAATGGGATCCAGTTCACTTTCCCACCACGATACGCGGACGGCCCGACGGCAAGATACGCGACACATATGTTCGATCTGCGCTGCCAAGAGAATGGCATCGAACATCGGCTGACCAAGATCAAGCATCCCTGGACCAATGGTCAGGTCGAGCGCATGAACCGCACGATCAAGGAAGCGACCGTCCAACGTTACCATTATGATCGACACGATCAGCTCGAAGC
>JAFAHT010000451.1 GCA_019237095.1 Planctomycetaceae bacterium | reverse complement strand
AGGTGTACGAGACAGGTCGCAAGTGTGCCGCAGGATTCAAGGAGACGATGAAGATCGTCTTCGACAAGTTCCTCCCCAAGTGGAACTACCGGGCCGTCCCCGAGCCCGTGTGAGTTCGGGAAGTTATTCTCGGCCTATTCCTTAGTGGACCCGAATCGTTACGAGCCTGGGACGGTTCAGTGCGACGGTCGTACTGAACATCCATCGACAGGCATGCCAAGGCCCTCCAAGCTGGCCGGAATCAGCCAGGCCGCTCGGAGCCGATACCTTGGCCAAGCTCACCAAGGAGCAGATCGTGACGATCGAGGTCTTGCACCAGCGAGGCCAATCCCAGAGCCAGACCGCCCGGCTCCTCGGCGTCTCCGAGGGTACAGTGCGGTATCACCTCCGCCGCGCCCGGGGGGCAGTCGCTGACGGTCGGCAGAAGCCCTCCCGAATCGAGCAACTCGGCCTGGACCAGGTCGTCGCCCACTGGTGGCAGGCCCAGGTCGAGTCCCTGGGTGACGACCGGCCGCCCAGCGTCCAGGTGCTCTACGACTTCCTCCGGGCCGCGCACGGTTTCGACGGCTCCTACAAGTCGGTCCGCAAGTTCGTCCGGGCCCGCTTCGGCCGGCCCCGGGTCCGGCCGTTCCGCCGGATCGAGACCCCGCCGGGGGCCCAGACCCAGAGCGACTGGGGCGAATTCCGCCGCGTCGATCTCGGCGACCCCGACGGGCCGGCGACCGTCTACGCCTTCGTCATGGTCCTCAGCCACAGCCGCAAGGAGGCCGTCGTCTGGAGTCGCTCGACCGACCAGTTGGCCTGGCACCACGTGCACAACGAGGCCTATCGCCGGCTCGGCGGCGTGGCTGCGGTCAACCGGATCGACAACCTCAAGACGGGGGTCGCTCGCGGCTGCGGCGCCTGGGGCCAGGTCAACGCCCAGTACCGCACCTATGCCCGGACGCTAGGCTTCCACGTCGATGCCTGTGAGGTCCGCTGCCCCGAGCAGAAGGGCAAGACCGAGCGGCGCGTCGGCGTCTGGAGGCGACTCCCCGTCACTACCCGGAGCTTCGACGGTCTGCCAGGGCTCCAGGCCTGGACCGACGCGACGCTGGAGGCCGACGCGGCCCGGCGGATCTGCCCGGCGACCGGCCTGTCGGTCGCCGCGAGTTGGGCGGCGGAGCAGCCACGGCTGCGGCCGTTGCCGGCGTCGCTGCCCGAGCCGTTCGACTTGATCAAGACGGCGTCGGTGCACAAGGACTGCTCGGTTCGGTTCGAGGGCCGCAGTTATATCGTTCCATTCACCTATGTGGGCCGCGAGGTGGAGGTCCGCGGCTGCTCGAACTGCGTGCAGGTGGTCGACCCGCTGACCGCCGCGGTGCTGGTGTCGTACCCGCGGCACACCCCCGAGCGGATCCTGATCGACCCGTCGTGCTACGAGGGCCGCTCGACCGACCACGTGGTGGCCCCCAAGCCGCTGGGGCGGATGGCCCGACGGCTCCAGGAGATCGCGGCGATGCCGGTGGAGCGGCGGCCGGTGGACCTCTATGCCGCGTTGGCGGAGGTGGCCCGATGAGCCAGCCGGTGCGGGCGGTCCCGTCTCCTGAGGCACTGCCCTCAAAGGCCGTCACCGCGGACCTCACAACGTTGTTAGGCCAGCTGTCGCGGCTGGGGCTGGACTTCGCCGCCGAGTCGTTGCCGGCGCTATTGACCCGGGCGGTCAAGGAGGACCTGGGGCCGCCGACGCTGCTGGAGCACCTGCTCCGCGGCGAGTTGGAGCGCCGGGAGGAGCGGCGGGTCCGGACCTCGCTTCGGCTCTCGGGCCTGCCCAGCGGCCAGACGCTGGCCAACTTCGACTTCGCCTTCCAGCCGGCGGTGGAGCGGTCGAAGCTCGAGGCGTTGGCCACCGGCGTCTGGCTCCGCGAGAAGCAGGGGCTACTGATCCTCGGCCCTCCGGGCGTGGGCAAGACCCACCTGGCCGTCGCGTTGGGGGTCAAGGCGGTGGAGTGCGGCTTCTCGGTGGTGGTCTACTGCTTGAATAAAATGCTGCACGCGATGCGCAAGGACGCCGAGGTGCCGCCGACGCGTCTGCGGGGCAAGAAGTACATGAAGGCCGCCCTGGTGATCATCGACGAGGTCGGGTTCGAGATGTTTACGCGTCAGGAGGCGAACCTGTTCTTCCGGCTGGTGAGCTACCGCTACCAGCGGGGCTCGCTGTGCATCACGTCGAACAAGGCGATCCAGGACTGGCCGGAGATGCTGGCCGGCGACGAGGTGATTACGGCGGCGATCCTGGACCGGCTCCTCCATTCCTGCCACGTGCTGAACATCCGGGGCCGGAGCTACCGGCTGCGCGACCTGGAGGACAGCCTGAAGGGGCGGTCGTAGGCCGGCCCGTCCGGCCGAACGTCCGCCCGGAGCCTGGCGGTCTTCCACGAGCGTGGCGACCGCGGGGGAGCCGCCCGCCGCGGCGGGAAAGGGGGAGGTAATGGGTCGGGATCAGGAGGGTTCTGGGGGCCGCGATCGTGGAGGAAATCGTCGGCCGAGCGGGAGAGGAGTCCGAGCGATTGGGGATCGGTAACCTGGCAGCCCTGGTGGCCCTAGGGGAGGCCACCATCGGATTGAGGGATAGTCTCTGGAAGCTCGGTTGAACCCTGAAGGACAAGGGCGGACCCGGAGGAAACCGCCCATCGGCGAGAGCCCCAGCTCGTAACAGTTCGGGTTCAGTAACCTCGTAAAGGTTCGGGTCCATTGACAGTGAGTCCCTCGAGGGCCTTCACGAACTGCTCCGGACGGGCACGGTCAATCGCAGTGACGCGAGAGACTGCAGCCTCGACGAACGGCAAGAGGAGATTTTGCGCTCGCTGTTTGGCAGCTACGTCTTTCACGCATTCCCCGCCGAGGCGATGCATCGCCACTTCAACGCGGATTGCCGGACCAGCTACCACGAAGGCTTCTACCAGCACCTACTCGCGTTTCACGCACAGGCGCTCCACCGCGAT
>JAFAHT010000438.1 GCA_019237095.1 Planctomycetaceae bacterium | reverse complement strand
CGCCGAAGCAAGTCGATCAAGGTCCGGTTGTGGGGAATTCGTCGGCGACGGCGGAGGAGCTGGCCGAGGCGGCAACCTCGTCATCCGCAAGCCCCGGGGTCATGCTCGCCAGCTCTTTGAGCGCAGATGCTCTGGCCCTGACCAAGGCCGATCGGATCACGGAGCTGGCCAGTCGGCTCGGCCGCTGGTTTGGGCTGAATACCGGCGAGGAGGGAGCGACTGTCGGCGGCGATCTGGCAGAGCCGGACTTGCTGGCCCGCAACGAGGCAGAAGCCGGCCGGGGACCGGCGGATCGTTCCGGCGAGCTTGAGACGGAACGAACGAACGAAGCAGACCTGGGGATGCCCATCGAACTGATTGTCGTCGCGGCGGCCGCCTACCGGTTGCGTCAGCTCGCGAGGAGATGGTGGCGGCGTTCTCGCTGTCAGGTCCGGGTATCGTCACGAGCGGAGGCGAGGCCGCCGGGTCCCAGCTCACGTAGCTTCCGCGGCAGCCACGGAAGCCATGCCGCGGCCACCTTCGTGCGGGCCTCTCGCCGCCGCTGTGAGTCGACGTTGCAGGGCTGAGGGCAGGCGGGGGGCCGTCTCAGCCGGTCGGGTGCCGTGGGCCGGGGCGGTCCTTGTCCCGGGCGCGCTCGACCGGCTGATAGGCTTCCTCGGCGGTCAGGATCATGGCCGCCACCTCGACCAGCTTGCAATTGCGCTCGCTGGCAAGCCTTTGCAAGCGGCGAAAGGCTGCGTTCTCGTCCAGGCCCGCGTGCTTCATGAGCAGTCCCTTGGCCCTCTCGATGAGCTTTCGATTCTCAAGAGCCTGGCGCAGGTCGGCTGCCTCCTGACGAAGAGCCTGGAACTGCTCGAACCGCCGGATCGCGATGGCGATGGCCGGCTCCAGATCTGCTTGCTTGATCGGCTTGACCAGGAACGCCATGATGTGGTCTTCCCCGGCGCGCTCGACCAGGTCGTGATCGTGATAGGCCGAGACCAGGATCACCGGGACCGGGAAGTCCTTGCAGATCTGGCTGGCGGCGTCGATGCCGTCCATGTCGGGCATCTTGATGTCGGTGATGACGAGGTCGGGACGCTCTTGGCGGCACTTCTCGACCAGCTCGCGACCTGTGCTTGCGACGGCCACCACGAGATGCCCGAAGCAGGGCAGGATCGCCTGCAGATAGTCCCGCATGTCGAGCTCATCGTCGGCCACGGCGATCCGGAGGTGACGGTTCATGAGCTAGCGTCCTTGTTGCCTGGGCAAGGTCAGGATGATCTCGGCTCCCGGTGCCCCGGTCTCGCCGACCCCGACGCGGCCGCCGTGGGCCTCGATGATTCGCTTGACGATGGCCATACCCAAGCCTGTCCCGCGGGTCTTCGTAGTATAGAACGATTCGAAGATCTTGTCGTGCTGCTCTGGGGTCAGGCCAGGCCCGTTGTCCCGGATGGCGAGGCAGATCGCCGCGCGGCCATCGAGACAGGCAGCAGACCCCGTGATCGCGATCTCGACGCCGTCGTCACACGCCGAGAGCGCGTTGTCGAGGATGTTGCGGAACACCTGCTCCAGCCGGAACGGGTCGGCCTGGCAGGTCAGGTTCAACCCACCGTATGGCTCGTGCAGTGCGGCCTGCTTGCCTCTTCGAAGCGGCTCGAGATGCGACCACGCCCGCCGCCAGATCTCCGCGAGATCGCAATCCCGGAGCACAAGTTTGATCGGGGCTGCGTACTCGCGCACGTCCTCGTAGAGCCGGTGCAAGTCGTCCTGGGCCTGCTGAACCCGGTCGATCAGCTTGAGCGTGTCCGGCCGGTCAACCAGCTTGAGCGCGAGCATTTCGAGGCAGGCCTGGCTGCGCTGCAAGGCGTTGCGGCTCTCGTGAGCAAGCCCCGCGCACGTCTGGCCGATTGCGGCCATGCGCTCCGCGTTTAGGGCGCGCTCCTGCGCCGCCTTCCGCTCGGTGATGTCGTGGTCCACAATCAGAAGGGCCGGAGAGCCGTCGTAGTCCGGCAGACAGCGGACATTGCGGAGCATGACCCTCAGCCTGCCCCCGCGGCAACGGATCTGGCTCTCGATCCCGCGCTGGGGAGAACCATCCAGAGCTGCACGCTGACTGGCAACGAGCCGGGGCCGATCCGCCTCGGGAACGAGCAGTTCCAGGAAGCTTTTTCCCTGGACCTCGCAGGCCTTGTAGCCAGTGAGCTGTTCGGCAAACGGGCTGAAGTAGAGGATCGCCTGGTCCCGCGGGCGGAGCATGACGATCATGCACTCGGCGGCCTCGACCAGGTTGCGGAAGATCGAATCGCTCCGAGCCCTGGCCAGTGCCAGCCGCCGCTGCTCGATCAGCCGTTCCGTCCGGATCCGGAGGGTCTCCGCGTTGATTGGCTTGATGATGTAATCGACGGCGCCTTGGCGGAGGGCCTCGATGGCTCCCTCGAGGTCAGAGTGGGCCGTGACGATCATCACGGCCGAGTCGGGTGCTCGCTCGCGCAAGCTCGGCAGGAAGTCAAGGGAATTGCCGTCGGGCAACCGCCGGTCCAGGACGATGACCTCGATCTCGGCGAGCGAGGAGAGTGTCAGGGCCTCACCCATCGAGCCGGCCGTCTCGACCGCGTGGTGATCCATCTCCAGGATATCGCGCAGGTTCGCCCGGGTGTCGGAATCATCCTCGATCACCAGGACGCGGCCAGCGATCCAAGCGGTTTCCATCGGGTCGAACACCACGGGAGAGGGTCGGTTCGGGGCTCTCGCATCCGTGCCCCGGTTCTCCGATGATTCTAACAAATGTCGAGGGAAAAACCCGCTGGTTCTGGTGGGAACACGCCCCGGCGGGTTCTTGAGCTGCAATCGATCCCAGGATGGCTTTTCGTTCGGTCTCCTGACCCCGCCGTTCGGCTGACCGCAGGTCCCACGTGACGCGTCGACGGTCGGGGACTGGGACACCTGCGGTCGCAGAAGACGGGATGGCAGGAGATCACTGCCCGAACCAGCTTGCACAAGACCAACCCGAACCAGCTTGCACAAGACCAACTTTTCATCCGTACTGGACAGGCGTGTGGTAGAGAAAAGTAGAGAAAACCGGAGTTCAAGGAACCACCAATGCTCGTAGCGGAAGGGGCCGCCCACTTCCTGGAACAGTAGTTGGAAGAACAGGGGGGCTAGGCAAAAGATAATTAGAGATTTACTATACATTTGATACGCGAAAGAAGAGCTTGAAGCTGCGAACTCGCGCCTTTCCAAAAAAGCGGCCACTTTTTTTTCTGAATTGCTCTGCGATGTGACAACCTAGAGATAGGGAGATAAAGGCGGTTGAGACTCTCGACGGGATGATTGCCCTGCCGCTTCTCAAGTATTCCGGCCCAGGTCTTGGCTGCGTCGAGCCGGCAGACTGGATCTCCCAG
>JAFAHT010000407.1 GCA_019237095.1 Planctomycetaceae bacterium | reverse complement strand
ACAGCCGACCGGGTTCGGCCTCGCTCGGCGGCCGCTGGCGGGAGAAGAAGTTATCTCGCACGTCGAGGCTCTGAGGCGGGAAGACGCTTACTCGCCGCAGGAAGGTGGCGTGGACCTGGTCGCCGGCCTTGCGGATGGTCGCCGTCGAGGCGATCACCTTGGGCCGGACCTTCTTGCCGCCGGCCTCCCAGGTGCAGAGCCGATCCACCGCCGTCTCGTACAGGCCGACCAGCGTCCCCAGCGGCCCGGAGATCAGGTGCAGCTCGTCCTGGATGATGAGGTCCGGCGGACGCAGCGGCTTGTGCGGCTGCACACGGACCGCGGGCCATTTATCCTTTTTCGGGTGGTTCATACCGCAGGCCAGCTCGGGGGAGCAGAAGCCGTGGCGGGGGCAGAAGGCGTCCACCTGGCCGAACAGCATCCCCACCTTGCCGTTCCAGGGCATCTGGGCGAACTTGTCCACGGTGGCGATCAGCAAGGTTGGCAGTCGCCGGTAGATTTCCTCGTCCACGACCAGGACCGGGATGCCCTCGAGCGGAGAGTTCTTGGCGCTGAAGGGGCAACGGCCCAGTTCGTCGCCACAGTATGTCACAGTGCGGCATCGCCCCTTTGTATAGCTCTCAACCTTGATGTGCTGCCCGGCGTTGATCTTGGTCCCGCACCAAGGGCAATTCGTCAGTTGGGCCGGGGTGCCGCTGCCTCGTCCCTTGTATTTGCCACCGCGCTCCTCCTGGATTGCCTCGGCGGCGGCATCGGTCGTATTCGGGGTCGTCTTCTGTCCCACCCAGAGGCCGATGCGGAACGGTTCCTTGCCCCATGTCTTCTCGTCGGACCGCCGGATCACTTCGCAGGCACAGATCAGGGCAGTGGCCCGCTGGAACTGCTGGATGGTCAGTAGCCGCAGCGTATAGCGCATCAGCACGGCGATGCCGCACTCGCCAGAGCGACCGGCCACCGTCCCCTGGAGCCTCCGTAGCCCCATCGTGTAGGCCGACAGTCCAAGGTACGCCTCTGTCTTGCCTCCCCCTGTCGGGAACCACAGCAGATCGGCCATCGCCTCCGATTCGGACGTTCGGTCCTTGTGGTCGAGCCGGGTGATGCTCGGCAAATTGAGCAGGATGAAGGCCAACTGGAAGGGATACCAGGAGCGGTTCTCAGGGATGTCGATGGCGCGCTCGTCCACCGGCTCATCACGGCGTCGTCTGAGCGAGATGATCGTCTGGATGCGCTGCTTCCACATGGCCAGATTGGCGAATCGGAAGGCGTCCGCGGCTTTGCCGTCGTCGAGGATCAGTTGGAGCCCCTCCTCGATCCGCTGGAGCGTGACCTTGCACCGAGTCAAAGCCGCCTCGCCCGGCTTCTGATAGAGGGCCATATCGGGTTTCTTGAGCTCCGCCTGCCGGTCCTTGATCCAGGCGTCATAGGCCGTGATCAGCGGCCGGAGCTTGGACTCAATCTGGGACGTGGGTGTTTCGCCCAACTCCTTCATGTCGAGCACCAGCCCGGACATCCTGGGCCAATCAGCCGTGGTCGGTGGCGTTGTCTGGGGCACCTCGTGGGTGGGGACCACCCTGGTCGAGAGCCGAGACGCTTTGTCGCAGATACCATCCGGGCATTCGGCGTGGACGCTCACGCCATGTCCGACGCCGAACTCGACGTGGTGGCGATAGAGCATCGCCATTTCCTGCTCCTCGGCGAAGGTCACAGGATCGCTCTTGCCTGGGTCTTTCTGTTGAGGGCGACTGTGAAAGATGGCTTCCTTACCGGGCGACTCCACGATCAGTTCGGGCTGAAAGACCCAGGCCGAGTCGCGCAGTTTCTTGGGCTCCTGCTGGCCGTTGACAAGGAAGAGTGTGACGCTCCAGAAGTCGTCCCGCTTGCGGACGAGGCCCTGAACTTGGACCTCTGGGAACTCCCCATCCGGGGTCCAGTTCAGCCTCCCGACCTTCAGCGGGATCGCTTCGGAGACAGCCTCTCGCTGGGCACGCTTCCAGACCAGTTTCTTGTCGCCGCTCTTGGCCGTGAGGGTTTCGCTCCGATCCCGGTGATAGTGCCCCCATCGAGCCGTGATCTGGAGGGCCTCCGCTTCGAGGCCGACGCAAAACGTCATCCCGAACGACGACGGGAACATCGTCTTCGTTGTCGGGGACGACGATTCGGTGGCCCCGTCCTCGACCGATCCGCTACCCCCCTGGGAAAGCTCGTCGAACTGCTCGGGTGAGAGTTCCTGCCGCTTGGGGGCAAGCATCCCGGCAAGGTGGCGGTCCCGAACGCTCTGCTCGTCGATCTCCTCCCAGGTGTCGAGCCAGTGCGGGGATGATTTCTTCACGGTCGTAGGTCGTGCCTTTACGCATCACGGAGCGGAAGACCTCGACGAGTTCGTCGGGTTCGTAGTCGGCCATGTTGACGGCCCCGGCACGAACGAGATTGGGACCCTCGGTCTCGATGATCCGGCGGCGGATGGCGGCTCGGAGGTGGCCCCGGAGGGCTTCGTCGATCTTGGGTCCGAGCCGTTGGTAGCCGAGGACGAGGGAGACTTCCTTGAGAAGCTCGTCTCGATCGAGCCAGCCCCTGTTCCGGGCGGCTTGGCGGAACGCTGCCATGATCCGGTCTCGATCTGATCGATCGGCGTCGGGCGGGCAGGCGTTTCGGGAGTCGGGGTTGGTTGAACTTGGCGGTCGGCTCGGTTTGGTTTGGGTATAGTGCCTGTTCGGGTGGACGTCGGCTCTTCGTCTGAGTCGTCCGGAGGGTCGGGGTCCTCTTCGTCGCCGCCGAACTTTAAGCTTGGCGTGCTCGTGGATGCTTTGGATTTTCGACCCCGGCCACCCGATGCGGGTTTGGCCTTGCCCTTCTTGTCGTGGAGGCCCTGCTTGACTTCCTCAGCATAGCGTTCGTGGTTGAGCTTCAGGAGGCGGGTGAGGACTTCCCTGCGGGCCGACTCGCTGATAGTGAACCGGATTCCCTGCTTGGTCTCGTGGATGCCGTGGCCGAGGTCGAGATCGGACCAGCCGTAGGCGGCGCCGACGGCCTTGTCCATCTCGACGTGGAGGTCACGGAGTTTCTGGATGTCGGTAGCAGATTCGGCGGGGTTGTGAAATCGGTTGTAGGTCTTGGTTAAGCCCTCTTGGCGGGAGAGCATGATCTTGTGGCGGTGATCGTTGAATGACAACCCCACTGCTTGGAGAACCCTCCGGTGGTCTGGCAGGGGAAAGTTCTCGAAACAATCGGCAGGGCTATAGTTCAACCTTGTCTCAAGGGTCGAGCAAAACTCTCGGACCCACGGCTCATGGAAACTTGAATTCAAGACGGCAAGGGCATCGAAGCTGTCATAAGCAAATACGCACAACTTGTGCATATATACGATGCCAGAAGAAACGAAATTGAAGGATACGTACTTCGTGACGATCGGGCAGACCAGCACCCGCTCCATCCCGGCGATGGTACAGTAGAGTTCGGGACGTTTCTCGGCAAAGTGCCACCACTTTTCCCGATACACCTTCCGGTTATTCTTCATCCGCTCCGGCTTCACCTTCTCCTCAACAATCGCCAGGCAATCCGGGTAATCCGCCGCCACCGGCCCACATAGTCTTCCGGGTTCCGGGGCCGTCTTCCGATCGAGCGGCCAGTCGAAGAAGTTGATAACCCATCGACTCGGCGACTGATCGGGCCGGGAGTTGAGGTCTTCGCCGTTGAGGTAGGGATACAGCACATCTTTGTTATGACGATTCTTGGCGATGAGACGTTGGGCCTCCTCCGGCTCCAGCACGAAGCCCATTCCCAGGACGATCGAGCCCTGGAACGACTTCCCGGCGTTGGCGGCCAGGCGGTGTGGCGGGCCGCTGACGGTGCCCGGTTCGGTGAGGAATGCCGTGATCCCCGAAACCGGCTTCTCATCGAGCACGAACGGTGAGGCCCAGCGGCCCTTCCGCAACCAGACGTGGGCGACTTCGAGGTTCGCCGTGCCCGGCCACTTGCGGCTGGGGACCGCTCGGGGGAGGACGCAGCCCATGGCCGTCAACTGGTCGAGGCCAACCTCTCGGGTATCTCCCTGGGCGATGGTGTTCGTGGCGAGGAAGCCAAGTTGACCTCCCTCCCGAAGCAACGAAGCCGCCAGCAGGAAGAAGTAGGAGCACAGGTCGGCACTGCCTCGTTTCCCTTTGGCAAGATGCTCGACCAGATAGTCCCGGTAATCCGTGCCGAGATTGCCCGTGATCTTCTGCCCGCCCATGAATGGCGGGTTGCAGACAAACGCATCGAACCCACCCCGGTCCAGGAAGACCTCCGGGAACTCCAGCGTCCAATGGAACGTACGGGCACATCCCGCTTCCTTGAGGTGGGCAAGCACCTCGGCCTCCAGCGTCTCGGGGTCTACGTCCCTGATCCGGTCGTCCACCTCCTGGAGCGCCTTCCTGAGCAAAGCGACCCTCTCGGCCGGTTTTGCTGGTTCCCAGCTTGCCGCCAGCAGGCGGTCAGCGGCATAGTTCAGACGCTTGGTCTGGAACCGGATATTGTCGAAAAGCCGCTGCTTCTCCTCGATGTTGCCGACAGTCTCGTCGGCGATCTTCTCCAGACGGATTCGCAGGAGGCGGGTCGCATCCAGGATCTTGGGGATCATGTCGAGGAAGTTTGGCAGCGTGATCCCGATCCCCTGACTATCCAGCGAGAACATCTTCAACTGGGTCTCGCTGCTGACTCCCACGAGCGAGTCGCCGCACCGGATGGCATGGTCCAGGAACGTGAACGGCCTGTCCTTGGCCAGCGTCAGCAGCCAGAGCGACAGCTTCGCCATCTCCACCGCCAGCGGGTTCTTGTCCACCCCGTAGAGGCACCGCTGAGCCACGATGCGGCGGGCGTAGGCCAGCCGCTCATCCGTGTCCTTCGGTATGAGTTGCTCGTTCGCTGCTCCGGTCGAGGCGGAACCCTCGGGCGTGATGCCCGGCACGCCAGGGTGCCGCTTTTCTGCGTCCTCCCACGCCTCCAACAGCCGTTCGGCCAGATACCGGCACACGTGGACCAAGAAGGCTCCCGAGCCGCACGCCATGTCGCAGATCTTGAGGTCGAGCAGGTCTTTGGCCGGGCGAAGAACCCATTCCTCCTTCGGCTTCCCCTCAGCAGGGCCAACGTACACCAGCGGTTCCAGCGTGTACTGGACGATCGGCTCGGTCAGGCTGCGAGGCGTGTAGTGCGTGCCGCTGGAGCGCCGGTCGGTCCCAACAGTGACGTAGACGGAGCCCTTACGGATGACGACCGGTCGGTCGAACGTGTCGTTCCTGACCAGCCCCGAGAAGGGCCGCAATCGGTTGAAGAGCGCATCATCGTTGCCACAGGCGGCCCGCAGCTTCTTCGCTTCGATACCCTCTCTCGGGGTCGCCAGCGCCTTCGTCAATGCGTTCTCGCCCCGGCCGGTCTGCTCTTTCAGGAACTTGAGAAGCTCGGTTTCCCCTTTGGCCTTGAGCCGCTCCAGTTCCGAGATGGCGGCCTCGGGCTCGTCCCCCTTGGCGGCGGTCAGGCTGACCATCAGCTCGTTCGCCCGCTTGGCGGTATGGTCTAGCAAGCCCTCGTACACGGTACCGATCTGCTCGATGTCGAGCGCCCAGAAGCTCAGGCGGCGTGCCTCACCATGCAGTTCGAGGTACTGGAGCGACCGCAGGAGGTGCAGCACGGTGCGGTTGTCGATCGGCAGTGGCGTGGCGGGCGTGCTCTTCCACGTCGTTCCCGCCTTGCGCCCTTCGAGGAAGGGGAACTCGTCGGGGTTGAACAGGTTCCCGGCGTAGGGGAGCAGCTTCATCCGCTCATGTTGAACGCCGCCGTAGACCGCCCGGAACGTGGAGAGGAGCCGGACCCAGGCATCGCGCCGCCGCTCCAGGATCTCCTCGCCGTGCTGGTCGGCCGTCTCCTGGAGCCGGGCCACGAGGGTCGAGACGGCGTAGTGCTCATCATAAAGGGAGTCACCGAGCAGCAGCAGGTCCCGCTCCTCGGCCGAGAACAGGAACACCAGCCTCATCATGACCGTGAGGGCGGCCGGGTAGAGTTCGGGCTCGGACACGCCCGCCAGGAGTTGCCGCTTTTCGTCCTGGTCGATCCGGTCGAGCGCCCGGATGATCTCTTCGACGGCTTCACGCACCTGATAGCCCAGCCGGTCCGTGACTTCCTGCTGGTGCGTGGCGCTGTCCCTGAGCATCTGCTCCAGCGTGGCGGCGTCCGCCGCCGAGAAGAACCGGCTCACCCCCAGCAGGCTGCGGAACGCCCTGAGGGTGAGCGGCTCCTCCAGCCAGAGGGTCGCATACCACGAGGCGAAGCCGGTCGTCTCACCCCTCGGCGCATCGACCAGCATCCAGTGCTCGCCGTTGGTAACGAGCCCCAGCCGCACGTCGGTGGCGTGGAGCAGCTCCATCATCCGGGTCGCCGGAGACGCCTTCCAATGCCGGCCGGTGATCGGCTTTTCGAGGTTCTGCTCCGGCGGATAGACCTGGGCCAGCAGCCGGGGCTTCCCGGCATTCGGCACCCCCTCGGGGTTGCGGACGACCACATCGGGCCGCAATGTCTCGTGATGCTCGGAGATCGTCGCCTTGAGCGTTTGGGGGATCGACTGACCCTCGGCCAAGACCTCACCGGGCAGCCCGAGCGTCTCCTTGAGCACGAAGCGAATCCACTTCCGATGGATCGCCGGTCGTGGCGAGTCGCTGTCTCGATCGTCCTCCCACTCGTCGAACGCCAGCCGCAACACCCGGACGTGATCCGGGTCGTGGGCGTCGAGCCCCTGCGGAAACACCCGCTCCAGGACCGGGACCGACAGAAACGGGCCGGATACCTCGATCAGGGAGAGCCATTCGGTGTGGTGGCGGGAAGAAGGCATGGCGTGAGCTATGCGGCAACCGGCCTCGTTGGAACCCACCGCTCCGCGAGCGTTCGCACGTTCCTCGCGATCTCGCGGGCGTGTCGATCGTAAGTCTGGAGCCCGGCGACCTCATGGAGCATCGGACCTACGGGATAGATCCGGTGCGCGTGTTCGAATGCTTCTCGAGCTTGGGAGACCCGGCCCGCTCGGAGGAGCACGAGGCCGCGGTTGAAGTGAGACAAGGCCAGCAGTGACTCCCCCGCTTGTTCGCGGTCCGGGGCTTGATCGAGCCGGCGACACCAGTCGAGGACTCGCCGAGCAGCCGGCTCGAACTGGTCAGCGGCCGCCTGCTCCGCTTGGGTCGCGAGGATGTTGATGCACGCCGATAAGACAAGGGCGGGCACACTCGGCGATCGGGCGACTGTTTCGGCCTCCGCGATCGCGGCGGGGAAGTCCTCGAGACGCAGGAGATCGAGGTGAACGAAGACGACTTCCGGGTCGTCAGGCCGGAAGCGTCGAGCGTCCTCGATCTCCAAGAGCGCCAGGCCCAGCTTACCCATCTGGCGCAGGGCGAGAGCACGCCGGAAGGCGAAAGTCCCCGGAGAGGCGTCTTTGATCTGCGGCGGCGCGACGTGCTCCAATTGGGTCAGGAGCTCGAGAATCCGTGGTTCCTCCTCGATTGAGGGAGGTTCCCCGTTCAGCAACGGGTTGAGCGCGGCGCTGACGCGGTTGAAGTCGTCGGCGCCTTCTTCGTCCAGGTGCACGAGGGTATCCCAGTCGGGGACGCCGACCAGTCCGTAGCGATCGTCGATGGCCAGTTGCGCGCCCACCAAGACCTCACAGTCGCTGAGCCAGGCCCAGTCGCCGGGGCGGAGACTCATCCGCAGGATATCCTCCCGCGAGCACGGGAGGGTCAACCGGACGTGTCCGGCCTCCGTCATCGCGTTGAAGTCAGCGGAGATCAGCCTCATGATCACCTCCTGGCAGCCGGGTTGCTGATCGGCTCGAAGAGCAGGGACAGCCCCTCAGCTTCCGCTTGGCTCCAGCCCTTCGGGACGACGACGGTCGCATGCCACCACTGGCCGCTTGTCGGAACGACGTCGAAGCCCATTTCGCGGATTCGTGCGACGGTCGTGGCACCGACGGTCTTGTTCCGGCATGCCGACGCCAGTTGTTCCACAGTTAATGCCGCCGCGGACTGCACCGAGAAACCGTAGACGCCGTCCGGATGATCATCGCACGCCGTGAAGAGCGGTCGGCCACGAAACGGCGGCAACCCGCACCGCACCACGAAAGCCTCGTCTGGTAGCCGAGCGCCGCCCGCCCTCAGCGCCCCTCCCTGGCTATCCGCTGCGGAAACCAGCCGGATCACGGCCACCGAGAATCTCCTTCACCTTTAGCCATCATACCGCGCCCAGACCGCCGCAGGTGCGGCAATTTCCCTTGGCCTGTTCCTTTTCCCGTGCCTGCGCGGAGTTCGTCCCCGCGTCTAAGGGAGAGGTTCCCCGCCGCGAGGTCTGGTGATGACTCTCGGCCGGCATCGGTCGTGAACTCGCGCGAAGCCGATCAATAGAACAACACGAATCCGTCGTTCTTCGCGAGCCGGAAAGCCCTCCGGAAATCCCGGATACCCATGTTGGGAATCCTCCGCTAGACCCTCGCCAACCTCTCGGTCACCAAGAACGTAACTGCCACCGGAAACATCCGTGGCTGCGGATCGGCAAACCGTGCCCGGATCGCCTCGGTCTCTTTCTTGATCTCCCCGGGGATCTCCTCCAATCGTCGCCTGAGCGCATCGACGTTTCGCTCGAACTGTTCCTGCTCCGCCGGGGCGAAGCCGGGGAGGTAGTTTTCCCGGTAATACGGGTCGTCCAGTTGCCCTTCGATCGCCTGCCGCAACTCGTTGAGGATCGCCGTGATGTCGGACACCTCCTTGTTGGCACGGTCCTGGAGCAGTTTCTTGAGGCCGTCCGTCCGGTCGTTCTTGCGGGCCTCCAGGGTTTGGTGCAACGGCTCGGCGATGTACTGCCAGAGTCGAAGGAGTTTCTCTTTCACCAGATCGGCTGGCTCCTCATCCGTCGCCGACGCAAGAGCGTCTTGCATCTCCTTGAGCGAGCCAAACCGGGAGAATCGCCCTTCCCGGATCGGGCCGACGGCCGTGATGATCTCCTCGTGGAGTCGCTGGCTATCTCCGCCGATGACGACCAGCCGGGCATGGGCGACCACGGCGAGGTGCCGCAGGGACGAGTCGGGGACGACACGGGCCGTCACCCGGTTCAGCCGCTTCTTCTGCCCCTCCTGCGACCAGACTTCGGCCCGCAGCAGCCGCAGGCTCATCTGGACGAGCCGATGATTCAGGTGGACCAGGACCACATCCTCGCGGCCCTGCGCCAGCGCGTGATCGAACACGAACGGGCGGGCCTCTCCCGTGAACGGGTGCGCCAGCCCCTCAGCGCACAGTGCCCAGGCGTCGGACAGGACCGGCAGCCGGAACACCGGGCACTTCGACCGCTTGGGATCGGGCCAGAGGCCGGACACCTTGGCCTCGACGAGCTTGGGCTGACCGGCGAGCTCCAGGGCCACCTCGACCACCTTCTGGACGTTCTCGGGGTCGAGCCGCAGGTCGCGCTTGGTGGCGTTGAGCCGGTCCAGCAACAGGCGGATCTGCTTTTCGAGATCCCGCTCGAACTTGAACAGCTTCCGGATCGGTTCGACCTCGGTTTCCGCCTTGCGGGTGTCGAGCCGGGTGCGCCGGCCCAGCATGGCCTCCTCGACCTGCTCGGCGATCACCGGACCCACTTTGCCAAGGTCTTCACGGATCGCCTCGACCTTGCGGACGGCTCGCATCAAGAACTCCAGGTCGGCGTCAAGGTCGCCGACCTTCGTCTCCTCTCGCTATCGACGATGCGGAAGTCGAGCCCGAACTTGTCCCGCATCTGATCGCGCCACTGGATCTGAAGCGAGGCCGGGCAGACGACCAGAACTCGTCTGGCCCGGTGCCGGATGATCAGCTCGAGGGCCACCAGGCCAGACTCGATCGTCTTGCCCAGGCCCACGTCGTCGGCGACCAGGAGGTTGACCCGTGGCATCTGGATGGCCCGGACCACCGGGTCAAGCTGGTAATCTTCGATGTCGATGCCGGAACGAAACGGGGCCTGGATGTTCCGTAGGTCTGCGGTCGAAGCGGCTCCCCATCGAACGGCATCGAGAAAGGCATCGAGCCGGTCAGGTGAATCGAAGGCGGTCGGCTCGGGCAGGGCCACCTTCTCGATGAGCTTGGCCCCGGGCTCGATTTCCCAGACGACCTGAAGCTCTTCTCCGAGCGCGTCGTCTTCAACGGAAAGCAGTGAGACGAGATGCTGGGGCTTGGCGGCTGTCGATTCCAGGGGACGGGGTGAGAGCTGACTCGCCTGAACTTCGTTAACTACCCAGCGCCGGGATCGAACGTTGACGAGCTGACCTGACTCGGGGGGCGACGTTGCGGCGATCGCCATGGTGTTGCAGCCTCTGAGACATCGGTGACAGTTTATGTGTCGGACAACAGTAAACCTTGTCCTTCGTAAGTCATTTGATCTCAATTACTTGCGGAAGACGTGCGGAACCTGGGCTTGAACTCCGCGTTTCTCGGACTTTTCTAGACCAGTTGCGGCCCCAGCTTTTCAGGGAATGGATACCTAACCCAACGCGCTGCCAACGCTTGCCGTCCTCGCTCGGACCGTTTCTGGCTGCTTGAACTCCGCGCTTCTCGACATTTCTCAACATTTTGCGGGCCATCTGTTCAGTCCATGGATACCCAGCTCGGCGCGCTACCAACACTTCCTGCCCCCGCTCGGACCGTTTCTCCTTGCTCCCGCATCGTCAATCATCCACCGGCATCCACCGGCAGTCTTCACCTCACTTCGCCTCGAGCACCACGTACAGGGCATCCTTGGGCAAATGCAGCCGGATCGCCTGGCCCTGGGCGATCGTCTCGAGTTTCGTCCGCGGGTTGCCATTGATGTCGAGTTGCGTTGCCGCCGTGAGGCCTGAGTTCGCCACCGTCAGCGTGATCTGGGCATCGGCTATGGCCCAGGGCATCTTGCCCGTATCGACGACCTGCTTGCCATGGTAGGTCTGCTTGCCGTCGTCTCCCTGAAACGTCGTCTGGGGCTCGATCCAGCCGGTGGGCCTCGCGGTCGTGCCGACCTGCACGAGCACCCGCTTGCTCTCGGTCAGCGGCTGGTTGTCGAGCGAGACAATCATCACCGTGGCGTAATCGTTCGAAGATTGGATCGTCACGTCCTTGAGCTTGATCGGCCGGTCATGTCAATGGGCGTCCATTTTCCCGAATCGATCAGGTAAGCCAGCCGGGTCCCAACCGGGTTTGCCCTGATCCAGAGCGTGTAGTGACCCGTGGCCGGAACCTCGATGACATACTCCGCCACGCCGTCCTTGTCATCCGACCAGTTGGACATCCAATCGCTTCCGGAAAGCAAGTTCTTCTTGACCTGGTCGTACCACCAGGGATGTCGGCTCATGGTCGACCGAGCAGGCTTTTCCCCTTCAACCCAGATGGTCTGGGCCTGCAACAAGACCGGGATAGTCGCATGGCCCACCCTGAGAATCAGCAAGAGCGCGAGAAGACGGATGGTTGGTCGTTTCACGGAAGTCGACTCCCTCGTCGTTCCTTATCAGGTTGACGGAAGAACATAACCGAGTTTTCGCAATTGGGACCTGACCTGCGATTCCACGTTCGCGCGGAAGACGATTCCGCGTTTTCCCGATGGCTCGCATAGAGTCTTTAGCTTGGGGTCGAGCAAGAGCATTCGGGCCGTTTCCGGGTCGGTGCATTCGATCATTCGAACGGTCCCCAGGTCGCGAAGCCGTCCCGATCGCTGTTCCAGGTCGTCAAGCAATGCCCTGACCGTGCCGGGCAAAGGCCCCTGAGCATGCCTTTCCAGGAACGCGGCGATCTCGTCAAGCTTCAGCCCTTCCTCGACGCGCACGAGGATCTTGTCGCGTTCCAGCCGCCAGACCGCCTCGGAGGTTCGCTCCGCGATCCGGTCGAGGAAGAGAGCATCGGCGGCGTCGGGCTGGGCATCGCCCGAGACAATCTCGAGATTAGGCAAGACACGCCAGGAGCCCCCGGACGTCGAAGCCTCCGGCTGATATTCGGCGGCGACACCCAGGCACCAGGCGCCCAGAGGACTGAGCCGGATGTACTTCAAACCGTCATATCGGCTGAAGCTAGAGAGGTCGTCCGCGCCCCAGTGATCATAGAAATCGTCGCGGCCGTCTTCGGGAGCAACATAAGCCACGTCGATCAGGCCCAGTGTCGCCGCGTACTCGAAGAGCACAGCCAGGATGAAACGCCCCTGGAGCAATTCCCAGTTATGGCGCCCGTCGTAGCCGAAACTCCCGTAATTCGCGTCGGAGACATAGAGCCTCCACTCGTTGCGAGCCAGCGTGAAATCCAGGTCCAGGGCCTTCAGGAACCGGAAGAAATCGTCGACCTCGATCCAGCCACCGGGCGGGCATTTCGAGAGAGCGCAAGCCACAGCGCGGCGACGATCGGCCACCGCGCTGAGCCGGGCACTCGACTTGCCCTTGACCTGCTCGACGCGATCGAACTCGTCGAACAGCTTGGTGGCGTCCCACTTCTTCCAGGCGTCGCGAATCGTGACCTCGAGTTGCCGTGTGAGCGCCTTGCGACCTTCCCGCGAGAGTTCGAGCCGCCCTCCTACCAGCGAGACGAGCCCAGCCGCTTGGAGAATGCAGGGCCAAGCGTACGCCCGGATCGTCAGGTCCTGGCCGGTGTCCTTGGCGTATTCGATCCGTTCCTCGGCCTGATAGAAGTCACCGTCACTCAGGAGCGGCAGAATCGTCTCGACCGTGGCCTGGGAGGGTTTCCGGGTTTTGTCGCTCACGCGGACCTTGCCGGCCTCCACCAGCCGGAGCATGGTGGCGAACTCCCTTGGCGCGGCCGGTGACGTTAACCGCTGATGGAGCGGGACCTGCTCTCGTTCCCGCTTGCCGTCACGAAAGCGCCAGCTCGGACCTGCCTCGGCTACGGCTTCCGGAAGCTCACCGACTGTCTTCACCGAAGCGACCTCGGGTTCCGGCACGAATTTCCGGAGCATCGACCGGAGGTCGCTGGGTAGCCACCAGCCGACGGGAAAGAACGCCCTGAGTTTGCCCGGCTCATCTCTCATCCCGCGACTCGGAAGCTGGCCGTACTTGGCCGCGAAACGCGAGGGGTCGAGCTGTCCCATGGGACTGTGGACGGCCTCACGAACCGTTGACTTCCCCAGGTCTCCGAGGGACTCGTAGAGCTCTTGGACCTGCTCCTTGCTGCCCATCTTCCGGGTCAAGAATGGGACGAGATCCGCCTTCTTGCTCGGCGCATTCGGATCGAGGAGCTTGGCGAGCGGGCGGAGCGTATCCAGCGTGCTTTTCTCGTAAGTCTCTTGAATTGTCAGGATCTCGGGCGTGTCTCGCCTCGCCATGGTTGGTGGCCTCGTGTCCCAGAGCCGATAACGATCACTCTTCATCGAGTTTAAGAGAGACGCCGGACCAGTTGAAGGACCGAGGCGACTTCCGGGGTGGGATCTTCCACCTGTCGCGATCATCTGCCTACATCCAGGACTTGCAAGCCTGGATGAGCGCACTGTAAGGTTGACCTCGTCGTGAATTCGTATCGCCCCGGATCGAGAGGAATTTTCATACCTTGGCAGCCGACGATCCGCTCTCAGTTGACGATGGGGCCGGCGCGGTTGATGCCGCGGCCGCGCGTTGGGTTTTCCTGGGAATGCTTGGGCTCGCAGCAGCGGGCTTCCTGACGTACTACATGCTCAGCTCGCCTCCCGCGCCTCCTCCGCCAGAAGTCGCAGGCGACCCGCTCTTGCTCGAGGGGAGGTCGATTTACCTCGCCCGCTGCGCGACCTGTCACGGCCAGGAAGGACGCGGCGACGGCCCGATCGCGGGCAGCCTGCTGGGGCCGCCCGTCGGCAACATCAGCGACGGCAAGTGGAAGCACGGAGGCAAGCCCGAGGAGGTGCTTGGTGTCATCTCCAAGGGCGTGGAGGGTACACGCATGGCCGGCTGGGGTCTGGTGCTCGAACCCGCCCAGCTCCGCGCCGTCACGGCCTATGTCTTCTACCTGGCAAGGCAGCCCGTGCCGGAGGTTCTGCGTCAATCCGCGCCGTGAGCAGGCGGATCGAGTTTTCTCCCACAACCAGATTCGAGGCATCCAATCGAAGAAAACCCGGTCCACCCGCGCTGCAGCGTGGAGATCCGCGGGCTAGATGTGCTCTTTATGCTCCGAGTGGACAATCGCGTCGGCCTCAATCTCGATCATGGCAGCGTCATCAATCAGTCGCGCGATCTCAACCATGGTCAGAGCGGGCCTGATCTGGTCGAAGAACTCACCGTGAACTTCACCCACTTCCTTCCACGGCTCGGTTTCCCCCCTGACTGTCTGGATCGTTCGAGAACAGCGATCGGAAGAGAACTGGCTCCCGCGCTGAATCGTTCGGGTTCGCACGACCCGAACCAGGTTAGCCCGATCACGGTGACGAGGCAATGCCCGGGTTCGTCAAAAAACGGGCCTGGCAAGGCCTGGATGAAGCATCGAGGGAGTGCGAGGATGGCACTACTGACTTCGCGATCGACGCTCCAAGGAGGTCAATCATGGAATCATCTTGGGCCCGGAACCTGGACGACCTGCGCGCGAAGGTTACCGAGGTCTGCGCAGCGCTCAGCGCGCGCGCTGCCGGATACTGGCAACTCGATCAAGAAACCGAGCGCCTGGTCCAGCTCGGCTTCGTGCCGGGCGTGGGACTTGATCGGGCGGTCGGCCGGCAGTTCGCGGCCGCGACCGCAACGGTACCCTTGTGCCAGACAAGCCTGGGCATCGTGGCCGCGGCGCTCACGGGGCAACCGGCCGTCTCGTGTGTGGAAGAGCTGCCCGCCGATTCCGGCTCCGGCCGCTGGCTGCGCGCCTTCGGCGCCAGCCGATCAGTAGCTGTTCCGATTCATGGCGAAGGAGGGAAGATTCAGGGAGTTTTCTCGGTGGCGCTGACCGCCGACAGCACCCTTGGCGACCGAATCGTCGCCGAGCGGATTCGGGGGACACTTGTTCCACGGAATGGATGGACGCCGCCTTGATGCTGCTCGACAATACTTTATCAAGGGATACGAGCAGTGAGATCGACAGGGAGGTGCCATGATCCGACCATTGACCCCGGATTTCTTCCCCCCATCCGGCTTCGCCATCCCGAGACGGGTCTCGCCCGGGTATGCTCGATGCGTCGGCACCGAAGTTGGAAGGAATCTTCCAGCTCCGGCTGCGGACCCGCTCCGGACGGACTCACCAGGTCGCTGCCAGGGAGAGATCGCAAATCGCATTATTACAGAGACTTGCAACACGATCTTCAGTTCATTGGCTCGATTCGTTTCGTCCCCTGAGAGGTTTTGGTAGGATGGGATTTTTGCGAACACCCTTTCTCAGTTCGTGCCATTCTGCGGCGAGGCAAGGCACCCCGTGATCGTCTTGACATCGCCGAGTGGGTTGCACGGGAAGAGGCATTCGGGGTAAGACGGATGAATCACTACAACCAGGACGCCGACGACTTCTACGTGAATATCCACCTCAACACCGAAATGGAGTTGCCCACCAATCGCGACACAGTCCTGCACTTTTTTGAGCAAATAAAGAAAGGCTTTCCGGACCTACGCAACTTTCACACGCGAGAGAATGGCGACTTGGTCCTTGAAGGAGACAAGGAGGCCGATTCGTATCGCTGGGTAGCGATCGAGCAGCGGCGGCTTTGCTCCGGTCACACCAATCCTGAGTCGCTGGAAGACGCCTATCGGCAACACGAGCTTGTTCTGGACATGGCGCCTCCTTTGCTCACGATCAGCCTGCTCGACTGCGAGGCGCTCGATGTCATGTACGGGTTCGACTTCACCTACGACGGCAATCACGATGAAGTGGTGACCGAAGCCTTGGGGGTGGGCAGCGCCCTGGAGGGACTGCTCGAACTTCCCCGAACACGTGTGATCAATTTCGAGCCGTCATTGACTCTATGCCTGGACGAATCGTGCCAGCTTCAATGCCGCCTGGCGATCGAGACCCGGACCAATACCTTCCAGGTGCGAACAAGCGAATATTCCGATGATCAGATCAGCGTGTACTTCACGGTCCGCCAGTACTGGGGAAGCGGTCCCGACCAGTCGTTCCTGGAGTCGTTTCAGCGCCAACGTGAAGTCGGCGAGGAGGTGCTCCGCCGCTCCATTATCCCCCGCATCGTCCGGCCGCTGGCGCAGGTGATCGCGTCTCGCTAGAAACTACAGAAGGAAGCCGTGCATGCCTCGACTGAGCGCCCTGGCGGAGAACTTGACTGCCGAGACCGCGTTCACCGTGCTGGCCCTGGCGCGGAAGCTCAAGGCGCTGGGAAAAGAGATCGTGGAGCTGGAGATCGGCGACAGTCCGTTTCCCAGCACACCGCACGCCAAGGGCGCCGGCATCCAGGCGATCGAGGAGAACCAGAGCGGCTATTGCCCGAGCCTGGGCCTGCCCCGGCTGCGTGAGGCGGCGGCCACGTTTGTCGCCGCGGAGTTCGGCTACCCTGCCAGGCCTGAGAACATCGTGGTGGCCTCCGGAGCGAAGCCGCTCGAGCAGTATTTCGCCGAGGCCTTGCTCGAGCCCGGCGATGGCGTGCTAATCTTCAGCCCGCACTTCCCGACGTACATCCCCAACCTCGAGCGTCGCCAGGCGCGAGCCGTGCTGGCACCTTTGAAGGTCGAGCACGCGTTCCGGCCCCGGGTCGAGGACGTCAGGCGCTTCCTGGCCACCGACCCCCGGCCGCGCGCGATCTTCCTCAACTCACCTCACAACCCGACCGGCGGCGTGGCGACCCGGGAAGACCTGGCGGCGATTGCCGATCTGGTGCGGGGCACCGACTTGATGATCTTTTCCGACGAGCCCTACTGCCACATGGTCTGGGCTGGGCGGCATGCCTCCATTCTGGCCGAACCAGGGATGCTCGAGCACACGGTCGCGGCCTATACCTTCAGCAAGTCCTACAGCATGAGCGGCTGGCGGATTGGCTTCGCCGTGGCCCACACCGAGGTTGTCGAGTCGATCGGCAAGCTGATCAACACGACAGCCTCATGCAGCCCCCCCCTGGCGCAATGGGCGGCCCAGGCAGCCCTCGAGCACGACGCGGCCACCCGCGATGACTACATGGACCGGTTTCGCCGCAAAGTTGAGCGACTCTGCGCCGGGCTGACCGGCATTGATGGGCTGCGCGTGGCACGTCCCGCCGGCACCTTCTATGTCTTTCCCGATGCACGGCCGGCATGCAACCGACTGGGCATCAGCTCGCACGGCCTGGCACTGTATCTCCTCGAAGGGGCCGATGACGATTTCGGCGTTGCCTGCCTGGGTGGCGAATGCTTCGGCGAGGCCGGCCGCGGCTTCCTTCGGTTCAGTTGCGCCGAGCCCGATGAGCGAATCGACCAGGCCATCAATTTCATCACGAGCGCCCTGGGCCGGAACGACCGCATCGAGCGCTATCTGAAAGCGAACCCCCAGTACGTGCTTCCTCTGCCCTACGACTTGGCCTGATCTGACCCAGCAATCAACCCCAACGCAAGAAATCCAGGGCAAGAACGAAACGGGCCCGCCATGAGAGAAGCCAGGAAGGCATCCCCCGCACAGACCCCCAGGCGCTCGCCGAATCGGCTTCCAACCGCAACTTCCGAGCAGGAGCGATGGGCCGATGCCGTGAGACACCTGTGCCGGGTTGACCCGCACCTGCGCGCGCTGATCAAGCGAATCGGCTCATGCGGTCTCACGCCGCGCCCCGACCGGTTCGGCACGCTGGTCAATTCGATTGTCGCCCAGCAGATCTCGTCCCAGGCCGCCGCGGCGATCAATCTGCGGCTGCACGCGCTGGGGGGCCAGCCGCACCAGCCCGCTCGGCTGCTCGAGCTGGGCGAGCAGGCGATTCGGAGTGTGGGCCTGTCGGCGAGCAAGGCTCGTTACGTACTGAACCTGGCCGAGGCCGTCGCCAGCGGTGCGGTGCCCCTGGATGCCTTCGACGACTCCTGGGACGATGCCGCGATCGTAGCCTCTTTGACCTCGATCAAGGGCATCGGCATCTGGACGGCCGAGATGTTTCTGATCTTCTCACTCAACCGCCCCGACGTTCTACCCGTTCACGACCTTGGGGTGCGAGTCGCCCTCCGCGACCGCCATGGTCTGGCCGAATTGCCCAGGCCGGCGGAGTGCCACGCCCTTGCCGAGATCTGGAGACCTTATCGCACAATTGCGAGCTGGTACATCTGGCGCAACGTGGATACACCGCCGGTCAAGTAGTTTGCAAGGATAAGGAATCGGCCGGCAGTTCCGGCCGATGTCCCCTCCAAGACAGACACCTCACCACCGGCGCCAGCCATAGCCGCCCCGGTAGTAGCGAGGACCGTAATAGCGGGGCCCATAGCCCACCCAACCGGCCCCGTAAAAAGGTGCGGCGTAGACTGGCCGGGGCACAACCACGGGATAGGGTGCCACGTAGGGGACGACGGGTGCTCCGACGACGGCTGCTCCGGCGACGGGTGTCCCGAAGCTGACGGCACCACCAAATCCGGGCGTGCCGAATCCGATGTAACCGCCGCCACCGACGACCTGTGCCTGGGCACGCGGAGCGGCCAAGCCGAGAACCGTCACCAGTGCCAAGGCGAGAAAGACTTGCTTCATGCCCATCTGCATCACTCCTTCCGGGATTTGTCAGTTACCGTGCCGGCAAGCAGCCATCTCCTTGACCCGATCGGCACGGAGATGACCAAAGTGCCCTCCTCTTTACGACCTTGGAGGACGCTTAGTTCAGGATCTCGAGCTTGGGCATCTTGGGCGTCTTGATGTTCTGGATGCTGATCTGGGCGGCAAGCTGCTCGACAACACCCAGCAGGTAGGGGCGCGAGGGAGAGCCAGGCAAAAGGGCATGCTCCATCTTGCCCTCGTCGCCCGTCTCGCGAAGGTAGAGGTTCAGCGGCACCTCGCCCAGGAAAGGCACGCCCATTTCCTCGGCCTTGCGCCGGGCGCCTCCGCGTCCGAAAACGTAAACCCGCTCGTCGCCGGGAACGTCGAAGAAGGCCTTGCTGTCAACCATCTTGTGAGCCTCGGGACCGCCCCGGTCCTTGAGGTAGGCAAGCACATCGAAGAAGGCCATGTTCTCCACCATCCCCAGGACGGGTACGCGGAGCTGCCGGAACATCATGATGGCCCGCGTGACGTCAAGCAAGGCCACTTCTTGGGGTGTGCAAACGACCACAGCGCCGGTCAGGGGTAAGGTCTGGGCCAGGGTCAGGGGAACGTCGCCAGTGCCGGGGGGCAGGTCGATGACCAGGTAGTCAAGCTGGCCCCAGTCGACCTGGCGGAGGAATTGCTGCATGATTCCGTGCAGCATGGGCCCGCGCATGATGACCGCGCGGTCGGGCTCGAGCAGGAACCCCATCGACATCAGCTTCAGGCCGTTGGTCTCGATGGGCTGGATTCGTTCGCCCCGGGCCATGGGCCGCCCCGATGCGCCGACCAAGTGGGGAATCGACGGGCCGTAAACATCGGCATCCATCAGGCCGACCGAGGCACCATAGGAACGCAGCCCAAAGGCGATGGCAGCGGCCATCGTCGATTTGCCCACGCCCCCTTTTCCCGAGCCGACCGCGATCACGTTCTTGATGCCGGGGATGTCTCCGGTCTCCGTGATGCCCTTGCCGCGGACCTCGGCCCCCATGGTGATGTTCAGCTTCCACTCGCCGGGCAGCCGGTTCTGCAAGGCCGTTCGGACGTCGCGTTCGATCTGTGCTTTGAGGGGGCAGGCCGGAGTCGTCAGGTTGACCGTAAGCGCAACAGTACCGTCGCTGATCCGGACATCCTTGATCATCCCGAGATCCACCAAGTCTCGGCCCAGATCCGGGTCCTTGACCCCCTTGAGCGCCTGGAACACATCCCGTTCAGCGAGCGTCGGATTGGTCTTGCCGAACATCGAGCGTGATTCCCCCGCGGGTGTTCCCACCTGGTCGTGTTGACGGAAGTTCGTACTTTCTTAGAGTATTCTATTCCAGTCACTCAGAAAGGACCAGCCAGGCCGGTGCGACCCGAAGACGCGAGACACCGGGAGCCCGCGATTCCGCCGATGCCGACGAACAAGGTCGACGCGGGGAAGCCCTTGAGGAGAAGCTGCGACGTGATCCCACTCGACCCCGATCTCGACCCCGCCTCGGGATCGGAAGAGACGCAAGTTTGCAGAGTCGGCGTGCCCGTGGCGTCCAGAACAGCGTCGGCCGGGTTGAGCGACCGGAGCACTGGCTGGAGCGGCGCCGATGGGGAGAAAGGTCCTGGCTCGAACTCGTTGGGCTCACTTGGTTCCAGGGCCGGGGAATCGAAGGCTTCGACGCTCAGCAAGGCCCGGACCATTTCACCGCAGGTCGGGAACCGGTCGTTGGGATTCTTGGAAAGAGCCCTGCCGATGACGGACTGCTCGCCCGAGGAAAGGGATGCGAGATTGGGGCGGGCATGAAGATGCTGGTCGGAGAGCTGGAGGACTGTCCGTCCCCGGAATGGTCGGGTGCCGGTCAGCATCTCCTGGTACATGATTGCCAGACCATATTGGTCCGAGTAGAAACTGACCTCGCCGGTGAAAGACTCTGGCGAGGCATAAGCCGGACTCAACCCCCCCGCGCTGATCCCGGTGTGATGGCAAACCTCGCGGAGCAACCCGAAATCGCCCACTTTGAGGCGATCACCCATGAGGAACAGGTTGCTGGGTTTGACATCCAGATGCTGAAGTCGGAACCGGATCGCGATGAAGTCAAGGGCTTCGGCCGCGTCGAGTAGATAACGCAGTAATGCCTCGCGGGGAATCCCGTTCCCACCCCCGGCTCGGCATTCTTCAAACCGGTCCAGAAGGGTGTTGTCCGCCAGCTCACTCACCATGATGAGCTGGCCGTCGAGGACTTCGACTCGCTCGAGCGACAGGACAAACGGGTGCCTTACTTGCTTGATCTGCTCCAGGGCTCTGAGCTCCTGGCTGGCCTGGCGATCGGTGAGCTTTCCATAGATGAACTTGATCGCCTTGAGCAAACCGCCAGGAGCTTCGGCCTTCCAGACCTCGCCAAAACCGCCGGCCCCTAGCAGCTCGATCAGCCGATAACCCAGAACGTGTTCGTTGTCCTTCGAACGTTGTGGGGGCATGGCAAGACCGTCGGGAAGCGAAAAACTTCTGTCCCAGATCAATCATAGCTTTCATTTCCGCAACTACCCCGAGGTTGCGGAGGTCCGATTGGGGCGTGATCGCCGGCTGCGATTTGGAGCCATTCCTCGGGGTCCAGTAGGGTGTCCGTCGTCATGGGCCGCGACCAGCCCGCACGGTCGGTTTGCAGGTCGGCAAGGGTGATCCACCGGTCGATGAGGCAAGCGACCTCGGGAGGTGGGACGAACCCGGAGATCACGTGAGTTGCCCCCAGCTCGCGGGCCAGCTCCGCGACCCCGTCATGAGCCTCCGGATCGAGCACCAGCACTCGTGTCCCGGGAAAGAGGCGCATCAAGCGGTCCAGGTCGCTGAGGCCCTTCACGACGTTTCGTTTCAGGTCGATCAAGACCACCGGGCAGGCCAGGCCGAGCAGTGCCTTATCCAGGTCGGTCGCAGAACGGGTCTCGATCCAGTGAACCGGCTGCCCCTGGAGCCTGGGTCGGAGTTGAGCAGACCAGGTGCCCAAACGCTCGTGGAGGATGACAGCCATTCGCGTCAAGAGTGAACTCCTTGCCGCCGGGACCGAGATCAAGCTGGCCGATTGAGGATACTCAGTCCTCGGTTCCTTGCAGAAACAGATCCTCCAGAGCGAGCCGGAAGCCAGGGAGCACGGAGCCACCGTCGAGATCATCTCCGACCTGGAGAATCCTTACGCTGGTCGGGGTGTCGTACAGGTAAACTTTGCTGATACCCGGATAGACCACCCAGACCTGACGGACGCCCGCGCGAAAGTACTCCTCGATCTTTGAGGCCACCTGTTCCGCACCGTTGGTCAGGCTGACGACCTCGACTGCGAGATCGGGAACGACTTCCCAGGTCTCGGTTCGTGGAACGCGGCGTCGCAGCGGCCAGCGCTGGGTCGAGACAAAGGCCAGGTCGGGTCGGCGCTTGAGCTTGAGGGCGGGGTCCAGCAGAAAAAGGGTCTCGCACACGACGCGCCCCAGTTGATTCTCATCGACATGAGGAGCCATCCAGCGCCACAGCAGGGAAGCGAGAAGCGACTCGAAAGCACCCATTGCCGGCTTCTCCACGATCTGCCCGCCAACGACCTCGTAAAACCGGACCTCGGACGATTCCGGGGTCGGTGAACTGAACTCTTCTGTCGTCGTGATCGCGTTTGCCATCGTTGATCCTCGGCGGCTCCTTTTGGAAGAGCATGATCGTCCAGACTTAACCTACGACCCCAGTAAGCCCCCGCCCAGCCTCTGCCGTGCGCAGACCGACGTTGCCGGGGTCGTGCAGGCGCCGTGCTCAACCTTGATCTCTGAGCGGGGCACGGTGCCGATCCGCTCCCAGTACTGAAATTCTCGATCTCGACTTGCTGGCAGCCAGAACGCCATGCGGTTGCCCTCGTGTGCAGGCTCGCGGAGGATGCCATCACCGAGAACCAGGTTGCCCCAGTCAGGTGTTCTCATTAGACTCGCCTTGAGAGATGACGCTTGCCATGGCAAGAGTCGCTTTCGAAGTCTCATTCGTAAGATCAGGTAGACCGATTTTACCCGTCGGATTCACGTCCGACAAACCGGAACGATCGCAAACGGTTTTTTTGCGCGCGCTTTTCACTGCCGCGACCGTTCACGGATTAGAACCCCTTGGTCTTGGGCCGCGGAATGAGTAAACCGAAGAGAAGCGGGTCGAACCGCTGTCAAGGCCTGTAGACATGCATTTCATTGATAAAGCTAATGTGAAGAATCTGTTCGGTTAGCGGAAAAGGGGGACCATCTCGCAGTCGACGAACGTTCATAGCTTCCTGGAGGACGCACCCGCGTGGCACGAGGACAAATGGTGCGTCACGAACCATGGCTCGACAGGATGCGAGACAGTGGAATCACCGACCATGAAGCATAAACGCCTGCCCGATTTCATCGTCATCGGTGCCATGAAGAGCGCCACGACGACGCTGCATGAGCAACTGGCGCGTCAACCCGGGTTGTTCATGAGCCGGTCCAAGGAACCGAACTTCTTCAGCGACGACGCGATTTACGCCAGGGGGATCGAGTGGTACGCGTCGTTTTTCGCGGGGGCCGGCGATCATCTTCTCCTGGGTGAATCGAGCACGCATTACACCAAACTTCCCACCCATCCCCACACCGTCGAGCGCATGGTCAGGGCCCTGCCCCGGGTCAAGCTGATCTATGTGATGAGGCATCCGATCGACCGGCTGACATCCCACTACCTCCACCAGCTCACCGTGGGGCAGATCTCGGTCGGTTTGGAGGAAGCCGTCGAGCGGCATCCCGAGCTGGTCGATTACGGTCGGTACAGCATGCAACTCGAGCCTTATCTCCGTGTGTATGGCCCGGAGTCAATTCTCCCCGTATTCTTCAATCGTCTGGTCGACCAGCCTGACCGGGAGCTCGCACGGCTCGGCCAGTTTCTCGGCGTCCATGAGCCGCTGTGTTGGAATCATGCTTTGAAACCCCAGAACGTCGGGCGTGAGCGAATGCGCAAAAGCCCCCTTCGCGAGGCGATCGTGCAGGCTCCCATGCTGAGCACACTGCGCCGAACCTTGATACCCAGGCCCCTGACCGAAGGCCTGAAATCGCTCTGGAAGGTCGGCATAGATCCCCCTCTAGTCCCCGCCGGTCTGAGCGATCGGCTGCGAGAGCTGTTCGACCGCGACCTGACGCGACTGGGCTCATGGCTCGGCGTCGAGCTGGACTGCGACTCGTTCCACGGGGTTGCCGCTGCCCAGCCTCTTTCCTGGAGGCAGTTCGACCCTGATCCCTGCTGCTCTTACCGCCCCTGATCACTGGTGGGCCGCATTCCCACGACCGATCGGGTTATTGCCCCTTGCCAGACCTTGCTTCAGCAAACAGGAAACTCTCGCCAGGACGCAGGGACGGCGAGATCAGCACCCTGCGGCATGGAAATGTCTGTCAATGAGACAGATGGGGTGTTAAAAACGAGACCGAATCTCTGGTTCTCCTGGCAATCGGGCGCCATTGCGCGAGTATTGCCAGGGCCCACCGTGAGCGGAGGTCGTGGCGTGAACTGGACCTTGTACGCCGCGCTGTCGGCGGTTTTCGCGGGGCTCACGGCCGTGCTGGCCAAGATCGGGGTGAGTCAGGTTCCTTCCAATCTGGCCACGCTGGTCAGGACGGTCGTGGTGGTGCTCTTTGCGACGGGCATCGTCACGGCATCGGGGCAATTTCGACATTTGGGTTTGATCTCCGGTCGCGGCTGGTTGGCCCTCATACTATCGGGGGTCGCCACAGGGCTGTCCTGGCTTTTCTACTTCGCCGCGCTCAAGCATGGCCCGATCTCCGGAGTCGCGCCGATCGACAAGCTCAGCTTTGTGATCACGATGGTCTTGGGCTTTTTCGTGCTCAAGGAAACCGTCCGGCCGCTGACCCTGGCCGGCGCCGCGCTCATCGTCGCGGGCGTGCTACTTACCCTCCCCGCGGTTCAGCAACGTCTGGAGCGATTTCTGTTTTGAAGAGACTGGCACTCGGAGAGTGATTCACCTCGCATTGGCCGGTCGGGGCGCGTTGCCGCGTTGCCGCCACCACGCGGTCATTTTCTTGAGCCGGATCTGGTTCTGATCGCGGCTGGTCATGTTATTCTTGATCTGAGCCATCTCCTCGTCCGAGAGGCGCCAGTTGAGAGTGGCGACCTGCTGTTCGTCGGTTGACATGATCTTGCTGTCGCAGGTGAAGACGACTGTCTTGAAGAAATCGGGATCACTTTTGACACGCTCCCGGAAGTACTGGTCGAGGACATGGACTTGACCGGCGTTGCGGTAGTACATGTTGGCCTCGCGTGCCTCGGCAATACCGGTAACAGGCGAGGTCAGCCAGCGAATTCCCCGGGCCAGGATGTTGGTCACGTTGCTGGTCGTGTTGACCAACCACTCCGAGAGGATGGGCTGGTCGAGCACCTTCAACTGCATCTCGTCATGGAACGCGCGGATCTGGACGAGCAGCACTCCCGCCGTGTTCTGCGCAATCCACTCGCGATGCGCGAAGATCAGGGCGCTGGCAAGGTCAACTCCGTAATTGTCGTAGTAGGCCGCGTCGACGACCTGGCGTGGTGAGTCCGTTGGCAGGACTCCAGTCGGGGTCACGACGGGGAAGGTGGCGTTCATACGAACGGCCGTGACCACCTTGAAGGTGTCTCGAGCCTGGGGAAAGAGATGGAAGAACTCGACCGCGGGGATCGCGATGATTTTTCGATACTCCAGGTTCTTGCGTCGCTTCTGCATCTTCTGCATCTTCTGCGTCTGACGCTTTATCAACTCGCCGATCTCGCTACGGCTCTTGGACTCGCTACGGTCCTCGGAGAGGACCGCGCCGTCGATCGTGGTAATGTCGTCCAGCTCGAGATTGCTGATCAAGAGCCGCCGCCCATCCTCGACCAGCATGGGAGAGAAAACCAGCGAGGGGATCTGGCCCTGGCTTTCGGCATCAAGCAATTGAGCAAAAGTGTAACCCAACTCGGTGAGCTTGCCCTCATTAACCATCGCGTCTTCCAGGGCATGTCCGCGATCGTACGATTGACGCCAGGGGAAGATCGCAAAAGGTAGATCCCGGAGCATGTACTGCCGGGTGATTGAACTTAGGTAATCATTCGAGAGTCGGTTGGCAAGACCGCCCACGGCTGGGGGCGTTCCCGGAAGTCCGCCGGCCGCGGGGGCCCGCAAGCGCGAGGTCACGAACAGGGCGGCTCCAACCATGCCGCCCGATGCGCCGGTGACGTAGCGGACATGCTTGGGGAATTCGGGCACCGCGTTCCCGATCGCGTCAAGAACAGCCGCGGTCCAGACCCCGGCCCGAAGGCCGCCCCCAGCGGCTGCGATCGCGACCAGGATCGGCCTGGCGGAGGCCGGATCGCCCGGGCCGGTCTGGCGCCCAACACTGTTCTTCCAGGCATCCAGAATCGCCGTCCGTTTCTGCACCGCGGCTTCCCGGCCTGCTCTGTTGACATCCTTCTTCTCCTGGTAATCGACAAGCTTGACCGGCGTATTGCTGTCGCTACTCGAGAACGGGGAGGGAAGCCGGATGAGCCGGTGCAGCGGGTCGGGTGGGTAATAGGGCGCCAGGCCGCGGTAACAGGTATCATAGGTCTGGATGCCATTGAGCAAGATGGTGGTCAGTACCAGGAGCGCGGTCCAGACCTGCGCAGTCCGGCTGCGGAACGAGAGAAAATAAGCGACGGCAACGGCAATCATCGCCAGCAGCAGGCAAAGCAGGGCCGCGGGTACGACCCACTTCGGCTGGAACCGATCAGCGATCAGGGCCGCCACATAGACCGATCCCAGTAGCCACAGTAGTACGCGCGGATGGAAAACCGCACCCGATCGGTCGGGTGCCATGGGTTTGCCAAACCCTTTTCGAAGCTGGCGGACGAAGAATGAGATCGGCCTGGTGACCAGGAGAATCGGTGGGACCATCACTCCCAGGATCAGGCCAGCCAGCCAGGTCCATTCCACGACTCGCGGATCGCTCGACGGGCGGACTGCCGGCAGGAACGCCGGCAGTGCCAGCAGGAACAGCCCGGGCAGGCAGGCGATTGCGAGGAACCAGCCCAACTGCCAGAGGGGAGAGACGTTCTGGGTCGGCATTCTCAAGAGCCGGGGCAGCCCGGACACCACCACGAAGGGTTCTAACCGGTTCCACTCCAGTCGCCGATGCTGGCTTCGGGTCGGCCGCGAATAGTCGGCCAGGTAGATGGCGCACCACGCCAACTCGAGAAACAGCATCGCGCTGAAGCCCGCGACGCCCACGGTCATCGTTGAATCGTCCCAGAACAGCTCGGGCACGCCAAAGCCGCCAAACGCTCCGTAGACGATTGCCAGCAAGAGCATGATCTCGGAACCAATGACCCAGTTGCAACCTGCGAGCTTGATCAGGAACACCAGCACCCGCCGCTGGTGCCATGCGAACAGGCCCACCATGACGAAGAAAGCCAGATGCTGCAACAAGACCATGGGCCAGTCCGCATCCGCAGAGGTTTCGACTCCCGCTTCGGCTGACCGCCTGTTCATGATCGCGACGCAGCACGTGGTCAAGGTGAGAATCACCACGATCAGTACGATCGACCACGCCCTACCCGCTCGACCAGACTGCTCAGGACTCATCGGAAAGCCCCCCCTCGGTCACCGTCGTTTTTTCACCACTGCAAGCTCTATCAGCACACGGCCCTCTCAGGCGACGTCGGGGCGGCGGGCACGTTCGATGGTTTCGGCGAGTTCCTCGGAGCGCTGGCTGCCGATCAAGAGCTTGGAGCCGTCGGCCAGTTCGAGCCGGACGCCCCGATTGCCGCGGGCGTTGAGAACGCGCTCGCCGTCGCGGCCGGTCCGAATGCCCCAGCCGCCGTAGTCGATGATCGGCCGGTACTCAACGACGTGGTAGCGCTGAATGCTGGTGATCAAGACCGCGCGACGGTAGATCGGTACCCAGCCGAACCAGACGCGTACTTCAGTCGGGGTTACCTCGGTGGTCATATGGAGCAGGCAGGCCGCCATCAATAAGGGCAGTGCCAGGGCGACGAGCAGACCAAGAGCGAACTCGATGGACCACCTGTGAGCCAGGAGGGCGTCGACAGGGTCCCAGGGGCGAGTCACCCAGACCAGGCAGTAGCCCGCGACCAGCTCGAATGCCGCGATCAAAGCGTACACCCGCCAGTCAAAATATTGCTCCTCGCGGAACACGGTCGCTGCGGGTCGCATGGTCACCACGGTCGACACGCTCATGCTCCTCCCCAGGTTTCCGGCGGGTACCGGTTCCATTGTCCCAGCACCCGGCAAACTGCCTGGTGGCCCAGGTCGGCAACCCGGTCGGCGGGGACCTGCCAGAGCTGAGGGTTAAGAACTTCGAGCGAGACGTATCCGTCATAGCCGATGCGCCCGACGTGATCGAGAATCGGGTCGATCTGAAAATCCCCTTCACCCGGCAAGATCCGGTCCCTGTCACCGGCCAGCTCGCGGGGGGTGCCACTCAGGTCGCAGACCTGTACCCAGGCCAGGTTGTCGCGGGAAAGGTAGGCCAGGTCCTCGAACTTGCTGGGCCCGGTGTAGTAATGGAACAGGTCGAGACAGACGCCGGCGTGATTGGAGCCGCACTGGGCGATCAGGGCCAGCGTCGTGTCCAGGCTGGCGCAAAATCCCGAGGCCTTGTGGAACTCGAGTGCGATCCGGACGCCGAAACTGCCAGCCAGCTCGGCCGCCTCGCCGAGCATGGCGGCAGCGCGGCCGTAGTCTTCGCCCGAGGGCTCGCGCGTGAAATCGGACGCGACGATCAAGATCGGGACTTGCAGCTCCTTCAGGACCGCCAGGCGGCGGCGGAAGTGGCTCCAGTGGATCTCGCGTTCGTCCCCCCGCGAGAGCAGCAGGCCCCCTTGCCCCGCGGCCGCCGCCGGCACCACGTCATGGGAATCCAACAGCCCGCGCAGCTCGTCGATCGTATGCCCTTCGAGGTAGGTTTCCAGCTTGGTCAGCCAGAGCTCGACGGCCCGCCAACCGCCGCGCTGGAATGCCGGAAGATCGGCCTCCAGCGGCGTGCTCATGGTTGTGGCTTGGCTGATGCAGGGTTTCATGAGTCAAGTCGGCGCTCGGTTGGTGGCCTGTGCCATCACGGGAAGATGCTGCGAACCGACCAGCGTCCCAGGTCCTCCCGGGCGAATTCTCCGGCCGGTCCGGAAGGAACTCAAGGATTCGCCGGAATGGCCTGGCCCTCGAGCAGGTCGCGGAGCGACTGGACGACCCCGGCGATGGGCACGCGCCACTGCCAGCAGCTATCGCGGTCGCGAAAGGTGACGGTGTCCTCGGCGAGCGTCTGACTGTCGACCGTGATGCAGAAGGGAGTCCCGGCCTCATCCTGCCGGCGATACCGCCGGCCGATAGCTCCCTTCTCATCATAGAAGACGTTGAAGTGCCGTCTCAGATCGCGATAGATGGCCTCGGCCTTCTCGGGCATGCTATCACGCTTGACCAGCGGGAAGATCGCGGCCTTGATGGGCGCGATCCGGGGATGGAACTTGAGCACGGTGCGGGTCTCGCCACCTACCTGGTCCTCGGCGTAGGCCTCGCACAGGAAGGCCAGCGTCGCGCGGTCGGCGCCGGCTGAGGGCTCGACGACGTGAGGCACGAGCCGCTCCTTGAGCTCCTCGTCGAAATAGCTGAGGTCCTTGCCGCTATGCTTCATATGCTGGGTGAGGTCGTAATCGGCCCGATGGGCGATCCCTTCCAGCTCGCTGATGCCGAACGGGAAGGCAAACTCGATGTCTGCCGTGGCCGTCGAGTAAAAGGCAAGCTCTTCGGCGTCGTGGTCGCGCAGCCGCAGTCGATCCGATCTCAGGCCCAGGTCGACATACCACTGGAACCGCGCCTTCCGCCAGTAGGCATACCAGTCCTTGGCCTCCTCGGGCCGGCAGAAGTACTCGATCTCCATCTGCTCGAACTCGCGCGAGCGGAACGTGAAGTTGCGCGGGTTGATCTCATTGCGGAAGCTCTTGCCGACCTGGGCGATGCCGAAGGGAAGCTTGACGCGGCCGGTATCGACGACGTTCTTGAAGTTGACGAAGATTCCCTGGGCCGTTTCCGGGCGGAGGTAGGCGATACTCGATTCGTTTTCCAGAGCGCCGACGAATGTCTTGAACATGAGGTTGAACGATCGGGGCTCGGTCAGCGTACCCCGTTCGTCGGTCGATGGGCCGATGACCTTGTCGCGGTCGGCGAGGTCAAGCTGCATGTAGGGGATGATCGTGGGAGGCGCCGTCGGTTGGCCGAGCTTCTTGGCAAGCTTGGCGGCCTTTTTCTCGGGATGCTCGGCGGCCTCGCCGGGAGAGCTGCCCAGACCGGCAAGCCAGGCCTCGGCCGGCTCTCCCTTGTGGTTCACAGCTGGGAAGACATAGGCGAAGACGTAAAGCTGGTCGGCGCGGTACCGTTCCTTGGTGTCCTTGCAGTCGACCATCGGGTCGCTGAATCCTCCCACATGGCCCGAGGCTTCCCAGACACGCGGATTCATGATGATCGAGCAATCGAGCCCGACCATGTCGTCGCGCATCTGGACGTTGTCGCGCCACCAGGCCTCTTTGATATTCCGCTTCAGTTCGACGCCGAGCGGACCGTAGTCCCAGAAGCCGTTGATTCCGCCATAGATCTCGCTCGAGGGGAAGATGAACCCTCGGCGCTTGCACAACGAGACCAGCTTATCCATTTCCAGGTCCATCATCAGTCCCACCTTCCCATCCCATCTGATCAACGAATCTGGGGCCGGCCGCAGTGCGCGGCTGCCGGGTTTCTTGCCGTCTCGTGAGGTCCTCGCCGCGATATCCGGGTCAAGGACAGGCCACGATGCGCAGGGGGTCGCGCCGGAGCTCGGCGACAATCTGGTAATCGGACCGGTTCAGGCGGCCGGCGTCGGCGATATCGGCGCTTAGCCCCAACTCTACCACGCGCCGCCCTCCCTGTCCCCGGGTCAAGTAGCGAACCAGAGGGTTGGTCTCTTCGGCCTGCACCAGCTTGCCGCTCTTGAACCAGATCATATCATCGACCCTGGCCCAGAGCCCGGCCGCGATCTCGGCCTCGTCATTAGCCATGCGGTGGTCCAGGTCCTTGAAGTGCCTGGCAAAGGCCCCGGCCAAAAGCGTGTCCTCATAGCTGACTCGTCCCTCAGTGCCGGCGCAAACCAGATGAATCGGCCTGGCCTCGTGCAGCAGGCGCTGGGAGGTGGCCGCGAAATTGACGAACGAGCCAACCACGACGGGATCGGCATCCAGGCAGGCCAGGAGGGCGCGAGTGCCGTTGGTCGTGGTGATGACCATCGTCTTTCCCTGGCAGACCGCGGGTGTGCATTCACCCGGCGAGTTTCCCAGGTCGAAACCTTCGATCAGAACCCCGTGCCGCTCGCCGGCCAGGAGCGCCGAGCCCTCCGGCAACGACGCCGCAAGGCGACGGGCCTCGTCGACCTCGCCGCAGGGCATGACGGCCGTACAACCCGCCACCAGCGCATGGATCATCATGGTCGAAGCGCGGAGCACGTCGATCACCACCGCCACGCCTCCGTGAAGAGTGCCCGGTGGTATCAGGCTGGGGAGCAGATGCACTGAAACCATGGCTCGCTCCGCCCGGATAATCGGCATCGGCGGGGTAATTCCCACATCCAGCCGCTGGTTCTGGTTCCTTGACCGTTCCGAAAAAGGGCTTTTTGGATTATGGCATAGCTTGGCCGATCTGGGGAGACCCCGCCGATCGACAGACAGGGCGCTTTCCTTGCGCTGACCGTCACGGCGAGCCGTGCGGGCCATTACCGGTACTGGACGGGCGTGTGGTAGAGAAAAGTAGAGATTCAGGCAGCCAGCAATGCCCGAAAAACCCTTGGTGTCGGTCCGACTTTCAGCTCTAACACGTTGACGCGGTTCAGGTTATCGCGATGGCGACTGTTCCAATACCCGGCCTGCTGGCGGAAATCGTGGTTCTCGGCTTGCAGGCGGTGGACTTCGGCGCGCAGTTCATCTACTTCCGGGCTCAAGTTCTCCACCGAGGAGGCCAACTCCGGGAGGAAGTGACTGGGAAGACAGACTTGGACCAGTTCGCCATCCGTGATCAGCTTGGCTTACCCGAAATAGCCCCAAGTGACAGGGACTAGTTCTCTTTCATCGAGAACAGAAGAACCGGAAAGAACGGGATCGGCGAAGGTTTACCGATTCCCGTTGGCTTCGATTGGCGCTTTCTCATAGAAGCGACACCAATTTCCCCCTCGACTCACCCGACCGGCTACGTCTCCAACGCTTTGGCGACGGCTTCGGGGTCCTTGGCAGCGACCCTCAACAAGGCACGCGCTGGACCTTCCGGGGCCTTTCGCCCCTGCTCCCAGTTCTGGAGGGTGGAAACACTCACACCGATCAAGAGGGCGAATTCCGACTGAGACTTGCCGAGGCGCTGTCGGATCGCCTTGACATCGTCCGGCGCGAACTCCGTGACCCGACTCGGTTTCATCTCACCGCGCCGAATGGCCCCGGCTTGTCGAATGCTGGCGACCAACTGATCGAAATCCTCTTCCTTCATCTCAGTTCCTCGCGCACCAATCGGCTCAGGATCCGAAGCTGGTGAGAAGACAAATCTTCTTGCTGGCTCTTGCGATAGGCGTAGAGCATGAAGAATGTCTCGCTCGCCTCATCCCAGAAATATATGATGCGGCATCCTCCACGTTTGCCTTTGCCCGGGAGGGCCCAGCGTATTTTTCGTAGTCCGCCGCTCTGGGGGATCACGACGCCGGCCTCGGGTCGAAGGATCAAAGAGGATTGGAGGGCGTAGTATCCGTCGTGATCCAGCAACTCTTCGACCGCCTCCGTGAAAATGGGCGTCTCAAGAAATCGCATCCTGGAATCATACGTCAATAGCGGACAGCGGACAAGATTGCTGGGTTGGTCGCAAGCTGCTCCCGTCCTCTGCCGGGGAAAAGCTGAAGAATCATTGGGATCGTAGGGTGCGTCAAGTCCGCGCAGACGCACCGTCGATGTGGGCGGCGTCCCGGCAAAGACGTCGCCGGGGAACGGTGCATCATCGCAGACTCGACGCACCCGACCCGCTCGACAAGACATCACTTCCGAAAACCGGCCCTGACCCCGCGAAGCCGCCCTGGCCGAAAATAGAAGCGACACCAATTTCCTCCCACGACGTGTTCCCCGTCGAGGTTGCCCACGGGCTTGCGAAGGCGGAGCGGCGGGCAAGTGATTCCCCAGGGGGACGCGGACAGGCTGTTAACGAACGTCCTTTCGATGCCGCCGCAGTTCTATCCTTATCTGCCCTTGCTCAAGAGTGCGCTCGACATTGCCTCCCCGGCTCGTATCGGCGTGTACGATTGCCTCTATGTGGCGTTAGCCGAGCGGGAGGGATGTGACCTCCTGACGGCGGATGACAGGCTTGTCAGAACGCTTCAGCCGACCTTTGCGTTCGTCACGTCGCTGGCGGCGTTACCATGAATTTCAGTTCGGATCTGATCTTACCCAGACTGTGCAATCGTCTCCAGAAAATAGCAATGTCCCCCTGGTACCCCCAGATGATGTGCCGTGAGATGGTCCCGGCCACCCACGGATTGCAGTCAGAATTAAACTCTTGCTGGGCGGAGACTTGGGCTGTAAATCTCAAAAACCAGCTGCGTAATTGCTAACTTTATCGACACTGTAGCACCGTTACCGGGCGGCCGAGACGTAGTCCACGCAATCGAGCTTGAAATCGAGCCATTTGCTAAGCGAGGAGCCAGTTTGGCGTCATCGAGCGGGTTCCGATCCGGTTCTCCCGGTCCCGGCCGAGTGATCCCCAGA
>JAFAHT010000358.1 GCA_019237095.1 Planctomycetaceae bacterium | reverse complement strand
AGGCGGTCGAGTACCGCGATCAAGCGCCCCACCTCGTGCTGGTGCAGACCGATCGTTGGCTCATCGAGGACGTAGAGTGTGTTGACCAGACCGGTTCCCAGGGTCCTGGTCATCGTCGCCCGCCGCAATTCACCGCCGGAGAGCGAGCGACCGGGCCGGTCAAGCGACAGGTAGTCGAGTCCGATCTGGCCGAGGTAATCGAGCCGCTTCTCGACCTGGTCGAGAATCCGCGCGGCCACCTCGCCGCGTTGCTGGGCCGTCCAGTTCGCCACGAGCTGACGGGCCTCGCGGATCGTCAGGGCCGACAGCTCGGCGATGTTGACGCCGCCAATGCGAACGGCTAACGCTTCAGGGCGCAGACGCGCCCCGTGGCAGTCGGGACAGGGCTGATGGCGCCTCCAGCGGCTGAGGAAGACCTGAACCGGAATTCTCCAGGCGCTGCGTTCGAGCCGCGCCAAGAATCCTTTCAAGCCCGGAAAGCCAGCGTCCGGCTGGCCGTCGATCACGACCTTGGCCTGCTCTGGTGAGAGCTGACCGAACGGCACGTCCACGGGGACGCCTAGCCTGGTGGACAGGTGCAGCAAGTCCTGGAGCAGGCCCCGGTGGGCTGGAGTGGACCAGGGCGCGATCGCCCCGTCGCGGATCGACCGGGAAGGGTCCGGGACGATGCGCTCGAGATCCAGCTCGATGCCCCACCCGGATCCCTCGCAGCGGGGACAGGCACCCAGCGGACTGTTGAATCGGAACAGGTTGATCTCGGGCTCGAGATGATCGGTCCCGCACTGGCTGCACCGCCAGCCCCGCACGAATGTGCGCGCGCCAGACTCGACAAGCAGCCGGCATCGGCCCAGGCCGCGAGCGAAGGCCGTCTCGATCGAATCGAGCCTGCGCTGGGGGGAATCCTTACCGCGAACCAGACGGTCCACGATCACATCGGCGATCCGGGTCGCCGTCGGGGCGGAGGGAGCGGGCAGACCGTCTGACGCCAGCTCGACGAGTTGCCCGTCGAGCCGGGCTCGCGTCAGGCCGTCCTCGAGCAGGGAGCGAAAGACCGCGGCCGTGTCCGAGTCCGGCAGGATCTCCAGGGGAAACCCGATCTCGTAGCGAGTCCCCTCGGGAAGCTCGTCGATGGCCCGTGAGACCAGGAGCGGCGTGGCGGGAACGACGGGATGGCCGCAGCGCCGGCACGAGATCTCGCCGACCCGGGCATAGAGCAGGCACAGGTAGTCGTGAACTTCCGCGATAGTGCCGACGGTGCTCCGCGTGGAGGGCACCGACTCGCGGCCGGCGACCGCGATGGCCGGCGGAATGCTCTCGATCCGCTCGGCGTCCGGCTTTTCCAGCGGCTCGAGGTACTGGCGAGCGTAGGCGGAGAACGTCTCGACGTAACGCCGCTGCCCCTCCGCATAGAGCGTATCAAACGCAAGCGAGCTCTTCCCCGCCCCGCTGACCCCGGTCACGACGATCAACTTGCCCAGCGGCAGATCCAGGTCAATGCCCTTGAGGTTATGGGTTCTGACCTGGCGAAGCCGGATCGTGGAAGCAGGAGCAGCTAACAAGGGGTCTGCCACGACAGAGGGCTCATCGGTCTCATGAATTCGTTGAGGTAGCCATCCCCAAAAAAACGGCGAGCCGGGGGAATCCAGGCTCGCCGCATTGAGTGATCATGTCGCAGTGTGCCAGCCGAGGCCAGCATCGCGCCAGGTCTCGCTCACGGATTGTTCTTCCGCAAGGTGAAACCGGTCGACATCAGGCCATCTTCGTCAGAGACGCTGTAGCTTCCGCCCAGCGTCAAGTACTTGGTGAAGACCGAGAAATCGGGGAGCTTGTCCGGGTTGATAATCTTGGGAAGCTCGGGCGGTGCCTGGCCGCCGCGGCCCGCGGCCATCCCTTGAAGGAGGGCCTTCTCGAACTGTCCACTCTTGATCATGTCGTAGGAGAGCCGGGCCTGCTCGTCGGGACGGACGAAGGTCATACCGCTGACCTTCTGAGGGATCTCCTTGGAGACGGTCTGGTAGGTCGGGCTTTCGGCCAGAGGCACGCCGCCGGGACGCAGGATCTGCTCCAGCAGCGTCGTGTCCGTGGTCAGGAACAAGGTCTCCTTGGCGATTGCCAGGCTGATCGGCCCCTTGATCGTCGCTTGCAGGTTGCCGCCGTTGGGGTTATTGGGAAGGTTCGGGACGGGGACATCGAAATCATAGATCGTGGTCCCCTGAAAGTCCCGCTTCTTGGGAGCCGCTCCGGCCAGCTCCATCACCCTGGTGAGGGTGCCCTGAAACGCCTTGCTGTCCTCGAGCGCAATACCCATGAGCACCCGCTGGCTGTCTTCCTTGATCGGCTTCTTGAAGTCACTGATCATGGTGATCCGGTTGCCCAGGGGGCCGAAGAGGTCTTTCTGAAAACTGAGAGGCTGGCCTCCCTCGGGGCCGGCAAGTTGCTGCTCGAGCACGTTGAGCATGCCGGGCTGGAACTTGTTGACCAGATCGTTGATGGCATTATACGCGTTGTCCAGATCCCAGCTCAGCGATTGATAGCTGGCCACGCTGGCCGGCACCCAGGATTCCGGGCGAATGCTCACCGGAGGCAATGAGAAAACCTTGAGCAGCCCCTGCACGGGCATGGGTGCAAGGAAGAAGGTTTTGGTCAGACTGTTGTAATTGCCGGCGTTCAGCGCGAGCGTGCCGCCGACCGATTTCAGACCATTGACCCCCAGTTCGTGGATCAGGTTCTCGATCTGCTGGGCCTGGGCCTCGCCCCCTTTGGCGTTGGCCTTGGTCACGAGCTTGACCACCTTGGCGATATTGAGGAACCAGAGAATCGGGGCGTCGCCGGCGCCGGTCTTGGACTGGGTCTTGGCGAACGAGTCGACATTGGCCAGCGCCCCGGTGCTGCGGCCATCGGCGTGGGAGGCCATGTCCTTGACCAGGTTGACGTTGCTGCCGATGTAGAAGACGCTTCCCACACTGGTCCACACCAGGGGCGGGCGAGGCGTCTCGGGCTTGCCCTCGTCCTCTTTCTTGTCCTTGGCAGCGGGGGCCTGGACGATATGCAATGTGCCGCCCTGGAAGGACCCGGTGGTCACCTTGCTACCGGCATCTTCCGCCTGCTTGGTGCTGCGCGACAGGACATCGGTCATTCGCTCGCCGTTCTTGCCGGCATCGGCGATGATCGCCAGGGCTACAGGTAATTTTGGGTCATCCTGGCTGACAGCGGCAATCGCCAGGTATCCCTGGGGAATGTCAAACAGCTCCCGGAGCGTGACGCCGATCTTTTCCTTGAGCGTGTTGCTCGTGTCCTTCAACTTGCCCGCGATGTCGTCGCGGAAGTCTTTGAGTGCTGGGTCGTTCCAGAGCTGTCCGTACTGGCTCTGCCGAAACGACTCGCGCAGCGCATTAATGTCGGCCACCTTGACCAGGAAAACGGTGGAGTCGGGAAGGACCTGTTCCGGGGGTGTCGCGGCCTGGGCGAGGTTCGCCGTCAGTCCGGAAAAACCACTCAGACCAAGCCATCCGACGAGGGCCAGGCGAAGAATCGCCCGCTTCGCCATACGCATCACTTGACACTCCAATCCAGACACTCCGCGGCTCACCGGCCGTGGGCACGGAAACTCACCGCCGACACACCGGGTCGGCGGCGTCAATGGCTGTCCAGGCTCCGAGCCTGGAACGTCGCCGACGGTGACCGGCGAGCTCGTCTCTTGTTCATCAGGTCGTACGCCAACCCATCCATAGGCTATCGGGAACACGTTTGGGGTTCGTGGCAGCCGGAAGCTCCGGCAGATCCAGAGTTCGTGGGATTTCAGCGGTTCGTTCGCGGCCCAGCCGCAGAACCATTGGATGCGCTGGGCGCGGCAGATTGCGGCTGCTGCGATCCTCGGGAGGGGATCAATCCTTGGGGAGAACCCGGGCGCAACCGCCGCGGCGGGTCGAGGTAACGGTAGCCACTGTTGGGGTTCGTCTTGTCAAATGAGAACGCCTCGCGGTGCCGGAGAAAGTCCTTGACATAGCTGACCGGGATGGCAAAGCCGAGATTGTCAGCCATGTCGGCCCGGGCGCCCCGGCTGGTGACGCCGATCACCTCGCCACGCTGGTTGAATAGCGGGCCTCCCGAGTTCCCCGGATTGATCGCCGTGTCTGTCTGCAAGTACAACTGGCCTTGAAGGTTCCGGCTTCTGCTGCTGACAATCCCCTGGGTCACCGATCGCTCCAGGCCCAGCGGGTTGCCCACGGCGAACACAGAGTCGCCCGTATTGACATCTTCTCCATTACCCAGAACCACGTGGCTCGGTTTCAGGTCAGCAGGAAGCGGCAGCTTGATCAGCGCCAGGTCAAAGAAGGGGTTGATCGCCACGATCTCGACGTCTTCGACGCGGCGACGCGTCAGTCCCCCGGGAACATTCTGGTAAAGGATCGCCGAAATCCGGGTCTCACCCTGAATGACGTGCGCGTTGGTGATCGCAAATCCTTCCTTGTTGATGACAAACCCTGATCCTTTGCCCGAAGGTGTCTCGATCGAGACGACGGCCTCGCCAAATTTGGACACGAGTTCCTTGACAGGCGAGGGTCTCAACATGCCCGACGAAAAAAAGCCGGACGGGTCGATATCCATGCCTTGAGACGCCGGAGCAGCACGCAGGGCCTCGTCAAGCTTGGCGCGGCGAACGATCTGGTCGCGTGGTATCCGGAGCAGATCGTAGCCCAGGTCGACATAGAGGGCGTTCTGCTTCTCGGCGACCACCTCGCCAGTCACCCGTTGACCATCCTTGAGAATCAAGGTCTCGAACACGGCAGCCGATGCGAACGGCACCATCAGCCAGGCCAGACCCGCAGCCGCAACCACTCTCAGCAAGCCCATCGGCCCTCGATCCGTTACATGAAAGGCCAGGATACCTTAAAGAATCATTTTCCTTAGCGTAGCATCATTGTAAAATTCGCTGCAATCCTTTCAACCCTGGCCGCAAGCTGATTCCGCGCCCAATTGCGCCACGTTCCTCTTACAAATTTGCATGAATTGCCAAGGTTTGCTAGCTTATCAGACGAAGAGGAAGACAGCTTGACGGGCATTGGCGATTCGCGCATGTTTCCGCAGCCGCGTCATCCTGTTTCATCACATCCGTGTGACCGGGTTCTCAACGCCTCATCGATCATTCGGCTCACCCGGGCCTGGGGAGACTGTCCCGTGTCCATCCTCGTGAAGCGGCTCTTCGTGCCGGTATTGCTCATAGTGCTGGCGATCATGGTGTGCCAGCCGCGCCACTGCCAGGGTCAGGATCAGGAGAAAGCTCGGCCCGGCGCGGCCGCCAAGACGGACAACGCCGAGGCCCCGGAGCCTGAAAAAGCCCCGGCACCCGAGGGGAAGGCCAACCAAGGCCAACCGGGCGATGAGAACTTGGCTTCTCCGGAGGCGGTTCCCGACGAAAAACTGGTTCCTGTCCTGCGGACCGTCCCGGTCCGGCGCGACCATGCCAGGCGCTCTTATACTTATCAAATGATCAACACCGCCCTCCTTCCCCGCGACAAGGAAGGCCTCTGGGTACTGGACTTCGCGTTCAAGCCCTTGCGGATCCGGTCCGTCGAAATCCCCGGCAAGGGCCGGCGTTCCGTCCACTATCTCTATTACAAGGTGGTCAACCGGACCGGAAAGCCCCGCATGTTCGTGCCCCAGTTCACCATGGTCAACGAAGAGGGGAAAAAGTTCGAGGACCAGGTCATTCCCGAGGCCATACCGCTGATCCAGGCCCGCGAAGATCCAACCATTCCGGTCCTGGGTGCGGTCAGTGTCATGGGCATGATTCCGCCCAGCACCAAGGAAGGCGTGGATGATGCCGTCTTCGGCACCGCGGTGTGGGAAAACTGGGACCCCAAGTCGGATCGCTTCAGCATCTATGTCCGCGGTCTATCCGACGGATACAAGGAAGTGCCTAACCCCGCCGGCGGTAAGCCCATTGTCAAGTACAAGACTCTGCGAATCGATTTCATCCGCCGCGGCGACGAGCGGAACATCAGCGAGAAGGAAATCGAATTCAACGACCCCGCCTATGAATGGGTCTACTGGTGATCCAGACGACTTCCCTTTCGTCAGCGGCAAAGCCCGCCCGGCCGCGAGGTGATTGAATACATGTCGTTAATGAGGCGCACGGGCCGGGAACGCCCGCGCCTCGGCAATGTCGAGATCGCGGGCAACCCCGTCGCAAGTGGCAAGTCACTTGTGAGGATGGGCAGGACTGCCTTTCGCCGTCCCCGACTCTGCCTGGTGGCGCTCCATCGCTTTCTCGAGGATCCCGACAACAAGCAGGTTCAGCGACACCTTGTCTTCCTTGGCCCAAGTCGCCAGCTTCTCATGCTGCTGGGGGGGCATACGAATCTGGAAGTGAACCACGGATTCGGGCATTGATGGGCTCCTCAAGGGAACTAATTGCATTGATCATCGCATAAACTTAACCGCTGGCGCGCAGAAAAGAAAGACTCATGCACCCAGAATAAGTCGTATTGGCTCTCAGGAATGGAATTCGGGGTTCCTCTCGCCTGGCGTCGTGACTGCGTCGCTGAAATATGGGTCGGGCCGCGTTGGCGAGCGCGCGGGTGGATCAAAGCCCTGGCTCAGTTCGATTTCGATGCCGCCAACCATCGAGGCGACAAGGTTGAAGAGCGTGGCGCCAATGATGCCGGCAAGGAAGCCGAGGAAGCCGTAAAGAAGCGGAAAAACGATGATCGCGCCCACGCCGATTCCGAGCATCGCCACGGCCGGCCCCCGGCCATTCAAGATTCCGTGTGTCATGAAATACGGCATTCACGCATAGGCAACCGGATCTGTGCGTCCCAGCCGCTCGAACGCCGCGCGGCGAATCTGGCAGGAGTCGCAGCGGCCGCAGGCACGTCCATCGGGCACCGGGTCGTAGCAGCTATGGGTCAAGCCGTAATCGACGCCGAGCTCCAAGCCGCGAAGGATGATCTGGTCCTTGGACAGTCGGATCAGCGGTGCATGGATCCGGAACTTGCCCCGGCCCTCAACTCCGGCGCGTGTCGCCAGGTTGGCCATGGCCTCGAATGCCTCAAGATATTCGGGACGGCAGTCGGGATATCCCGAGTAATCCACGCAGTTGACCCCGATAAAGATGTCGAAAGCACCGAGCGTCTCGGCCCAGGCCAGTGCCAGCGACAGGAAGACCGTGTTGCGGGCGGGGACGTAGGTGATCGGGATCCCTGCGGCCATCATCACGGCGGGCCGGTCCTTGGGGATCTCGAGATCCGAGGTCAGCGCGCTGCCGCCAAAGGCTCGCAAATCGATGACCTGCTCGACATGGCGAACGGCGCCCATCGATCGTGCCACCCGGCGAGCGGCCTCGATTTCGACCGCGTGCCGCTGGCCGTAGGACACGGTCAAGGCATGAAGGGCGAAACCCGCGATCTTGGCCTCGGCCAGCGCGGTGGCCGAGTCAAGCCCGCCACTGAGCAGCACCACGGCCGGGTGTTTTTCCTCATTCACGTCCAAAGTCCCTTTCTGAACACGAGTTCTGCCTTCAACCGTCGATCCGGACTTGCCCGGACACGAGCCGCTTCGCTATGATCAGAAGTCGATCGGCACGGGCCGAGGCGTGGGCTATTGCGCTTCGCACAAGCTCGCACAGCTTAACACGCGAATTGGTCAGCAATCAAAACGAGTTCGAGGACGAATCAGAGATGG
>JAFAHT010000340.1 GCA_019237095.1 Planctomycetaceae bacterium | reverse complement strand
TTGCGCCATGGTCTCCTCCACTCTGACGAGTCAGTCACTATTCCCCAGCAGCCAGAGGGGGCAGTTGCGCCATGGTCTCCTCCACTCTGACGAGTCAGTCACTATTCCCCAGCAGCCAGAGGGGGCAATCGCGGCGGGCCGCCTCGTTGGAGGCCAGGGCCAGACGGGCGAATGTGAGGATTTCCGGTGCCTCGGCGACCCAGCCATCGACCGGATCGCGGGCCACGTCAAGAAGCTGCTCCAGGCCCTGGTCGTCCAGTGGCAGCTCCCAGCAGCGGGCGAGCTCCGCCAGCTCGTGGCGCAGTCCGTGCAGGCTGGCGCAGTTCAGTGGTGATCCAGCGGAGAGTGGAAGCGAGACCGTCTGAACCTGCACGGGAAGAAAGACTCCCCCCTGCTCCGCTTTGACTGCGAGCAGGTTGGGAACGGCTGTCGGGCCAAGCTCGTCCGCGGCACGCCTCTGGAGCTCGGCCCAGCCCCAATCGGCCTGCTCCCCATAGTGTAGCGCTGTCGATCTCTCCCATTCCCCCTCGGCACCGAACGCGTTGTCGAGAACTTCGGCGACCTCTGCCGCGAAGCGAGGCTCGAAGGTGTCGCGGGCGCCGCCGACCGTGAAGGATAAGGCCATGGTGATCACCTCGATGAACCGGATGGAAATTAAGGTTGCCGCCTGCTCGTCGGGCAGCGTCCCGTGCTCAGTAGACGGTACGCAAGGGGCCCGGCCGCTCGGAGTACCAGGACACCGCCGCCCGGTAATCCGCAGCGACGGTGTTATCGCCTCCATGCTCGATTCCCGCCTCGATGGTGCGCGCGAACGGAACCGGGTCGCTCAGGTGCCAGCGGTACGCGGTGGCCTGCCAGGTCTCGCCCCGGTTGCGGTAGACGGGAAAGCCGTAAACGGCGTAGGTGGCCGGCCGATCAAGCCGGCCTTGCAGGGCATACCAGCCGCAGTTGAAGTAATCTTCGGTTCCCGTGCCGTGAATGGCGAGGCGGCCGTCGACCTTGAACTGGTCGTCGCCCTCCAGCCAGTACGGCAGCTTGGCCTTGCCCTCGGTCATCAGCAGGACGCCCGCGAAATGCCCGCGGCCTTCCTCCTTGAGCCAGAGGAAATCCTCACCGGCCCGCGCCGGAATCGATTGGCGCTGGACGGAATGGAAAAAGGCGGCGTCGCGTGCGACCCCTCGAACTGTCCGCACCTGAATTGTTCCCTTGAGTGGCTTCTCGGTATCGATCCGTACGATGGCCTGGCGATGGTACGGCATCGGAAATCGATTATACCACGCGCCGTCTCGCTCTCCCAAGAGCAGCGACTGGTAAGGGCCAGACCCCTCGACCCAACCGAAGGCCTGGCCCAGAGGCAGGTCCACGGCCGCGTTCGCGGCCTCATCATGATCCCAGACCATCCGCAGTCGCGCGGCTCTCCATGCGTCCTCGGTCCCCGCGGCGGGAATGATCTCGAACGAGCGGATCGTCGCCGGACCGGACCGGAGCGCATATTGATGAGTGCTGCTGGCCAGGCCTTCGACCTCGTAATGGGCCACGTCGGCGCTGGCAAGCTCTCTGGACTCGTATTCACCGGGTTGAGACCAGAGCGCGGCGGCCCGCGCAAGCTCGGCCCGTGCCTCTGGCCCAGGTCGCTCGGTGAACGACGTGACGTCGGCGCCTGCCGGCAGCTTGACCAGGCCGATCTGGTAGAACCGGACACCCAGCCCCTCCACCAGGATCTTGCAACCTTTCTGGAACGGAATCGGCACATACGAGACGAACCCCCCGGATCCCTCGAAGACGAGAGGCCGAGGGAAATGGGGGTGAGTACCCGAAAAGATCATTTCCAGCGGGACGTCGAGAGCCGGTCGATCACGTCCATCAATGTAGATCTTCACATGCTCTTGCTTGCGGTCGAGCAGTCCGGGCTGCTCGCCGGAGGTGTGCGTGAACCAGATCCGCTGCACGACCCCCGGGCCGTCCACTTCCGCCAAGACCGAGTTGCCATCCTCGGCCCGGATTCTGGAATACGTGCCGTTGAACCCATCGTTGTTGCCGCCGGTCCGATCGTACGAGCTGAAGCCGACCGCCTGGACGCCCGGATCACGCAGTCGGGCCAGCAGTCCCAGGTCGTGCAGCTCCGCCGGCGAGCCGGATGGACGAAAGCCGGTCGCGGCGGCGGCAGCCGCCTGCTGCGGAACGGGTGTCCCGGACTGCGCCAGCAGAACTAGCAAGATGGAAACGGCCGGCATTGCCCTGGGTCTCGCAAGGTCACGGTTGGGAACTCGAGGTTGACCAATACTGCCAGGCCGTGAGCCTGAACCTGCGTTCGTTCAGCGCTCGAGTCTGGAATCGAAGGGGCTCGGAACGTATCCTGGCCTGAGTTTGGCCCCGACAATACAGTCCTGTCAAGCACCTGTCTCGATGGAAAGGTCTCTCGATGCGGCGATGTGGGATCGGCCTGGTTTTCCTCGTCTCCTGTCATTTCTGGACGGCTCTTGCGCAGAACTTACCGCCGGCTGAGGAAACCCTTCACGCAGAGTCCGGCCACACGGCTGGCAGGGCAGTATCCTCGCCGATCGGCTTCGCGCCGGGCTCCCGTGCAATACAGCTCGCAGCCGAGGTCAAAGCCTTGACGGTGCCGACGCCCGAGAATGCCCGCAAGTGGCTCAAGACCCTGACCGCGGAGCCTCACGTTGCCGGTACGCCGGCCGACTACAAGACGGCCGTTTTTGTCCGCGATCGCCTCCAGGAGTGGGGATGGAAGGCCAACCTGGTCACGTATGAGGTCTTGCTCAATTATCCGAAAGGCAAACCGTCGCTTCAGATCAACCGGCCGATGTTCAAGAAGCTGGAGCTCGACGAGGCACCACTGCCGGCCGATAAGGACTCCGCCAGCAGCAATGCCTTCAGTGCCCTTCACGGCTACGGGACCAGTGGCGACGCGTCGGGTCAGGTCGTTTATGCCAACTACGCGCGCCCCGAAGATTTCACGGCGCTCGAGAAGCTGAGCATCTCGGTGCAGGACAAGATCGTCCTGGCTCGTTACGGCGGCAACTTCCGCGGGCTCAAGGTTCTCAATGCACAAAAGCATGGAGCCCGCGGGATCCTGATCTATTCCGACCCGGGCGACGACGGCTACGCCAAGGGCGACGTCTATCCCGCCGGGCCGTACCGTCCGGGCTCGGCGATCCAGCGAGGCAGCGTCCAGTTCCTCTCGCACGGACCGGGCGATCCCTCGACCCCGCGCGGGCCGTCGGTCAAGAATGCCGACCGGCTCCCAGTTGACAGCCGCTTCGGCTTTCCGCTGGACTTTGCTGGCGATGACCCGATGTTCCAGCCCAGTCAAATTTCCGTGAAAGACTGGGAAGCCAAGACCGGGCTGAGGCGCCAGGATTACTTCGCAACGATCCCCTCGCTGCCGATCAGCTACGACACCGCCCGCGAGATCTTTCAGGTACTGGCGGGCCCCAACGTTCCCTCGGGATGGCAAGGCGGCCTACCGCTGGCGTACCACGTGGGGCCGGGCCCGGCCGAGGTCGAGTTCTCCATCACCATGGATTACAAGCTGCGCCCGATCTGGAACGTCATCGCCACGATTCCCGGATCGGTCGAGCCCGATCGCTGGGTCATGGTTGGCAATCATCGCGACGCCTGGGTCTACGGCGCAGTGGACCCGGGAAGCGGCACGGCCGCGACCCTGGAGATGTGCCGGGCCATCGGCGAAGCGGTCAAGAATGGTTGGGAGCCGCGCCGCACTCTGGTCTACGCAAGCTGGGACGCCGAGGAGTACGGCCTGGTGGGCTCGACCGAATGGGCCGAGGAGCACGCCTCGACCGTCGATCAAAAGGTCGCTCTGCTGTTGAACGTGGACTCGGCGGTCAGCGGACGCGAGCTGGACATGGGAGGCGTGCCCTCGCTACGTGACCTGGCCCTGGACGCCGCCGGAGCGATCAACGACGTGCGCACGGGCCGGTCACTCCGTGAGCTCTGGATCGACGCCAGGCGCACGGCCTGGAATGCCGCGAGCCCTCTGAACCTGAGCGACCCGATCTGGGACGATGCCGCGCACGGTTCCCTGAGCAATGGCGGAAAACCCCGCTGGCGTGGTTTCATCGCGCAGATGCACCCCCTTGGCTCGGGCTCGGACTACACGGTCTTTCTCGATCACCTCGGGATCCCCGCCCTCGACATTGGTTTTTCGGGCAACTACGGCGTGTACCACTCCATTTACGACGACTTCACATGGATGGAGAAGTTCGGCGATCCCGAGTTCCTGACCCACACGACGGCCGCCCGCCTGTACACCATCCTGATCATGCGAGCCGCCGCGGCCGAGGTGCTGCCGTTACGCTTTGTCCCCTATGGCGAGGCGCTCCGCGATCATGTCGACGAGCTGCGCCTGATCCGCGCCAGGCAGATTCGGGGCAAGCTCGATGTGCCAGGGCGAGCGGGACCGCAATCGCCGGACGCGGTCGAGACCTCGGATGTCTTCTTGGCCCTGGTCCGCGCCGTGCGCGCATTCCAGTCAAGGGCGGCGGAGCTGGACATGGCTCTCGATGCTCTGGCGGGCCGCGACGCGGTTTCGCCCCGAGTACTCGGGCGGATCAATGATTCGTTGACGCGAATCGAGCGATCCTTTCTCTTGCCCGGAGGCCTGGCAGGCCGGACCTGGTTCAAGCATGCCGTCTACGCCCCCGGCGTGACGACTGGCTATGGGGCCTGGCCGCTGCCCGCAATCCGCCAGGCGCTCGAGGAGAACAAGCCGGATCAACTCAAATCCTCGATCGATCAGACCGTGGCGGCGCTGGACAGAGCGACCGCCGCTCTCGGCAAGGTCATGGAAGAAGTCAAGGGCGTGTCCACAGCCAGTAATCCAGCACGCTGATCGCAGGCATACGTGCCGGCGAAGACTCTCAACTGGTCCACAGGGAACTCATGGACCCAGGAGCGATCTTGATGGGCGGCCTCGGCACGGCGGATCAGAAAACGATGAGTCTGCCGTGCGGGACGGGCGTGCGGTAGAGAAAAGGAAGAAGCCTGTACCCGAAGGGCCAGCGCAGACGATGGCTTCACCGCAAGCCGTCGCGGCCTTTCGGGTAAAGGCTTCTTGAACGAAGCCGCGACGGGCACGGCGTTTGCTTTAACGGAAATTGAATGGCTGGGTAAGGGGCGTGTTTTGGGAAAAGTGTCGACCGATTGCAAGCCCGAGGAGGGAATCGAAGCCCGCCGCCATGCGTGGCTAGGCGGAAATTAGCACGGCTGACGGCCTTGGTTCAAGGGAGGCGTCGAGCCGGGCCGGGCCCCCGCAGGGGAGGGGCGTGAGTCGTTGAGGCCGTAGGGAGACGAGCGAGATCGCAGTCTTCCCCACCCCGGAGCGATTTAGTTCAAGTCCGAGAAACGCGGAGTTCAAGTAGCCAGGAACGGTCCGAGCGCGGACAGGAAGTGTAGGCAGCGCCTTGAATTGGATATCCATGGCCTGAACAGATGGCCCGTAAAATGTTGAGAAATGTCGAGAAACGCGGAGTTCAGACAGACAGAAGCGGTCCGAGCCCGCCGTCATGCGTGGCCAAGGCGGAAATGAGCACGGCGGATCGCCTCGGTTCCAGGGAGGGGTCGAGCCGGGCCGGGCCCCCGCAGGGGAGGGGCGTGAGCCGGTAGGGTGCGTCGAGCTTGCGATGACGCACCGCTCAGCGTCCCGGTGCGTCTTTGCGACGCACCCTACTTGCTGGCGCCCGGGAAACGTGGTTTGCCCGCAACGTTCCCCTGGCACCTGTTCTCCCGCCCCACGCCCTTTGCCGTCGGCCGAAAATTGGCTGGTATCTGGCAGTTTTCCCTTTAAGAGAATAATCTTAATCTGCTAGGCCATTGGGACTTCCATACTGGGGGTTGAGCTTTCATCACCCCGTACGGAGGACTCAATCCATGATTGCCGCCACTCGTCGCCGTTCTGCGGCATCTTCCCCGGCCTTTGACCACCTGGGGAAGCCTCACGGCATCCTCTCACCCCGCGTCCGGGCCGTCGGCCCCGAGCACTTCGCCATCGTCGCCGTCGATTGTGCCAAGGCCAGCTCCAAGTGGCTGCTCGTCGACTTCTACGGCAAGGTTCTGATCGCTCCCACGGTCCTGGACCATCGCCGTGACGCGTTCGATCATGCCATCGCCCAGATCCGCCAGGCCATGGCTTCTCACCAGCTCAAAGATCTGGTCGTGGTCGTGGAGCGCACCGGGCGTTATCACCAGCCGGTCCAGCGGGCCTTCACGGCCGCTGGTCTTGATGTGCGGGTTATCCACCCCATGATCTCCCGCCACTTCCGTCACGCTGCTCATCCCGACGAGAAGACCGACGCTACCGACCTGGAAGGAATCGTCCAGGCCACCTGTAATGGCTATGGGCTGGTTGATCCCCCCTGGGAACCAATCTACTGCCAGATCCAGCTCTGGGCCCGCTACCGGCGCGACCTGGTCCAGAAATCCACCCAGCTCTGCTGCCAGATCCTGGAACACCTCGAATCCTGCCTCCCCGGATATGCGCGATGTTTTGATGATGTTTTCAAGTCTGGCATCGCGTTGGTGATTCCCGGTGCCTACGGGACTCCCCAGGCCATCCTCGCGGCGGGGTTCCCCGGACTCGTCGAACTGGCGGGCCGCCAGGGCGTGCGCGTCCAGCAATCCACCCTGATTCGCATCCTCGCCTGGGCCCAGGATGCTCCCTCGCCCGACCGAGAGGCCATCCTCCCTCAGCGCCTCCTGGGAGACCTGAACCGCGATCGCATTACGAAAGAAGAGTATATTCAGGCGAGTGAAAGAGAATTGGTGGCGCTGCTGGTCCAGACCCCCTACGTGCGACTCCTGGCACTGCCTGGAATCAACGTGGTGCTGGCCTCGGAACTGGCCGGTGAACTGGGGCCGATCGTCCACTACGCCACGGCACGGGTGATCACCGGTCGTGCCGGGTTGTTTCCCAGGCGGCATCAAAGCGGTCCCGTCGATTACCGGCGGGGGCTGGTTTGTCAAGCAAACCGCCGGCTCCGCCAGGTCCTCCTCCTGGCCGCCGAGACTCTCTGTCGGTGCAACAACCATTTCCAAGTCCTCAGCCAGCGGTGGTTCAGCCATGGGAAGGATCCCCGCGACGTTTACGTCCGGGTGGCGGGTCGGCTGTCACGGATCACGTTCCAGATGGTGGCCGGTTCCGCAGCGTTTCGCCATCCCGCTTGCCAGGAGCCTCCGGCCGTGCTGGAGAAGTTGATGGAGTTTCATGATGAACATGAGATCAATTTGACAACAACGCGAACCAACCTGCAGCATGCCGCTGCCCAACTCCCCGGCGCAGAGCAAGCGCGTGAGCGGGAGGTCTGGAAGGCGCAGCGGGCCGAGATCCGCGGCAAGCGGGGACGCGGACCGAAGCGGTTGGCGGCAATTCTCCCCGCGGTCCTGAGGCAGTTACTGGGAGGTGAACTGGCTGAACTGATAGAATCGAAGGCGTCAGGGGAGACTCCCTGAGCGGTCCAACTCTGGCCGGGAGCCGTACAACGTCGTCGTTTGGCGAGGCGCAAAGCCGGTAACAAAGTTAGGCGCTCTGTCGGATCACCCACGTCAGATACGGCCCCTTGGGGACCTCCCCTGATACCAGCAAGGCGAGACGTGATCCC
>JAFAHT010000272.1 GCA_019237095.1 Planctomycetaceae bacterium | reverse complement strand
CAGGCCGCACTGGTCGCCCGCGGCCACCGGGTTCGGGTTTACACACCCTATGGAGCCATGTTGCCAGGCATGGCATACCTGGTGCGCCGGCTGCTGGAGAACACGTCCAACGAGTCGTTCCTGAAAGCGAGCTTCGCCGAGCACGCGGAGATCGAGAACCTGCTGGGCAATCCCGAGGAGGTTGGAGCCATGGTGAGCCGGACAAGGCGGACGATCCCCCAGTCAGCGCCTCGCGCCGCGGAGCTGACCCCGTTCCGCAACGAGCCGGTGACCGACTTTGCCATCGCCGAGAATCGCCAGGCGATGATCAGGGCCATCGAGGAGGTCCGTCAGAAGCTGGAGCAAACCTATCCGCTCTTGATCGCCGGCCAGGAGATCCGCAGCAATCTTCGCCTGCTCGATTCGTACGACCCGAGCCGCAGCTCGCGCATTGTGAGTCGCACGGCGGCTGCCACTGCCGAGCATGCTCAGAAAGCCATCGCCGCGGCACGTTCGGCCCTCCCGGCCTGGGCGGCCACACCCGCCCGCGACCGCGCAGGGGTACTGGTCAAGGCAGCCGCAATCATGCGGCAGCGACGCTTCGAGCTGGCCGCCTGGGAGATCTTCGAGTGCGGCAAACCCTGGCGCGAGGCCGACGCCGACGTCGCCGAGGCAATCGATTTTTGTGAGTTCTACGCCAGGGAAATGATCCGCCTGGCCGAGCCGCGCCGCCGCGATGTTCCCGGTGAGACCAACGCCTGCGAGCACCTTCCACGCGGGGTCGCCGTGGTCATTCCTCCGTGGAACTTCCCCCTGGCCATTCCTTGCGGCATGACCGTCGCGGCGCTCGTCACCGGCAACACGGTGGTGCTCAAACCGGCCGAGCAGTCGCCCGTGATTGCCTGGCACCTCGTCCAGATCCTCATCGAGGCGGGCGTCCCGCCAGTTGCCCTCAGCTTCCTGCCCGGCCGGGGCGAGGAGGTCGGCCAGGCGCTGGTGAATCATCCCGGCGTCGACCTGATCGCATTCACAGGATCGCGCGAGGTCGGCCTGCTGATCAACCGCCAAGCCGCCGACACCAGGCCAGGCCAGGACCATGTCAAGCGAGTCATCGCCGAGATGGGGGGCAAGAACGCGATCATCGTCGATGACGACGCCGACCTGGACGAGGCCGTCGTGGGCGTGGTGCAAAGTGCCTTCGGTTATTCCGGCCAGAAATGCTCGGCCTGCTCCCGGGTCATCGTCCTGGAGGGAATCCACGACGCCTTCCTGGCCCGGCTCGTCGAGGCCGCCCGGGCGATCAAAATCGGCCCGGCCGACCAGCCCGAGACCCTCGTCGGACCAGTCATCGACGCCGAGGCCCGCAAGCGCATCCTCGATTACCGCGGACTGGCGACGCAGGAAGGGCGGGTCGTCCTCGATGCGGATATCGGCGAGCTGGCGGACCTCGGCACCTACGTCGGCCCCCTCATCGTGGCCGATGTCTCGCCACTTGCGCGGGTTGCCCAGGAGGAGATCTTCGGCCCGGTGCTGGCCGTTCTCAGGGCCAGAGATCTGGACGAGGCCCTGCAAATCGCCAACGGAACCCAGTATGCCCTCACAGGTGGCCTGTACTCGCGCAGTCCCGTGAATATCGACCGCGTCAAAGGCGAGTTCAAGGTCGGCAACCTCTACATCAACCGGGGAATCACCGGGGCCTCTGTCGATCGCCACCCCTTCGGCGGCTTCAAGCTCTCCGGCATCGGTACCAAGGCCGGCGGCTCGGACTACCTCCTCGAGTTTCTTCTGACCCGAAGCATCACCGAGAACACGATGCGCCGGGGTTTCGCTCCGGAGGAGCTCAACGAGGCCGAAACGCTGACCGCAGGTGGCATATGAAGGTGCAAAGAGTCGTTGATCTCCCCTGAATCACCCCGCGCGCCGTTGCCGCTTCCGGGGAGACGACTGCCCTGTTCCGGAGCTGATCGGCCGGGCGAAATCGGCCCGCAACGGCTCTTCCAGGCTCTCGTAATCCCGGAATTGCATTCTTATCCCAAGGTGGCGGGTGTTGGTCCGGAAGACGAGTACTCCCGCGTCCTGGAGACTGACATCGGCGACCGTTCTGAGTTCGTACAACCGGCCGAACGGCGGGATCGTTCCCGGCTCGCAGTCGTGGAAGATCCGCTCGATCTCATCGGCGGTCGCCAGGTTGACCTCACCCGGATCAAGCCCGAGCGCGTGGCCGAGACGAGCCAGGTCGACGCGCGATGTTGCCGGCAAGACCGTCAGCAGGTAAGCCCCCCGCGCCTTGACCAGGACCGTCTTGGCCACACTTCGCCCGGGGATGTGCGCACACCCGGCAAGCCTCGTCGCTGATGACGCCGGACGGTGGAGAAAGGTCTCGAACCAGACGCGGCGGCTACGCAGATACTCCACGACGTACATGAGTTGTCACCTCCAAAAGCTGGGTTTCCAGAGGTAATATACTATGATCCGGTAAACCTGGAGGCTTTTGCGGGTGATTCGGCCGGTCGCGCACTCCTTACAATTGTTGATTCGGGAAGATCAGGCGCTGTGTGACGGATCATCGTCGGGCGACGTGTGGACTCGAGCAGGCTCGGCGGTCTTGAGCCAGGCGCGGAGAACCTCGGCCACGCTCCAGGCCTGGGCGATGCAGCCCCGGGGCGTGAACGGCCATTCGGCGTCGAAGATTTCACTGATCGTGCCCAGCGCAGCCTCGCTAAGATGCGGGCGGAAG
>JAFAHT010000169.1 GCA_019237095.1 Planctomycetaceae bacterium | reverse complement strand
GGTGAAAGAAGGCAACCTGGCCGGGACGTGGACGGCAGAGCCCAGCGCCGACACAACGATTCGCCTGACCTTGGCAGGCGGCGGCCACTTCACCTGGAAAGTCACGAGCCAGGGGAAGTCTCGAGAATTTCAGGGGGACGAAACCTACGGGAATGGAATCCTGACGCTGGCTCGATCCGGCCAGGACGCCCAGCCGCCAATGGTCGGCCGGGTGACCTGGCGCGATGATGATCATTTCACCTTCAAGATCATGGCCGGACTGCCTGATGACCCAGGGTTATCGTTTACCAGGTCTCCCTGAGGCCTTCGCAAGCGGTTGAACGAGGCGCAATAATCTCAGAACCCGCCACCGGCATCACGCGCACAGAGCTCGATGCCGGTGGCGGGTTTTTTTCTGTTCGAGTCACCCGGGCACAAAACGAATAATCATCTGCCTGTGCGGCTGAACTCGCCATTCGGCGCCGGAGTTGCAAGAGATTTCTCTGTCGTACCGTGATGGAAGATGGTCCACCAGCCGGCGTCCCGCCGACTCGCCGGGAACTGCCCGGCTGCGACTCAGCTCTTTTCACCAGAGGGTTCGAAACCATGAGAGCTGCACGGGTTTACCTCCTGATCGCGATGCTGGGATTCGCGCACCGGCCGGCCTGGGGGCAAGACCGCCCCGCATCCAAGGAAGCTACCGTGCCATTCAACGGCAAGTCGGAGGGCAAGGCCGCCGTCGTGCCTTCGCAAAAGGCCCTGGTCGTCGCACCGAGCCGACTGACCGACCGGCCTGAGGACGAGAAAGCGATCCGAGCGACGGCGGAAGCCTTCATCAGGGCGTACAACTCGGGAGACGCCAAGGCGCTGGCGGCGCTGTTCGCCCCTGAATCCGAGGTGATCGATGAGTATGGCGACCGGATCGTCGGTCGAGACAAGATCGGGGGTGAATACTCAGCACTCTTCGAATCGACCCCGAGGAGCAAATTGGAACTCACGACCGAGTCGCTCCGTTTCCTTGGCGCCGACACCGCCAAGGAAGACGGCCAGATCCGGCTCCAGCCCGGGAATGGAGGGCCTTCGAGCGTCCGCCGGTATGTCGTCTTCTACGTCAAGCGGGACGGAAAGTGGCAATACTCGTGCGTTAGGGAGGACCATGATATCACACTGTCGCCCCGCGAGCGTCTCGAACCGCTGCAATGGCTGGTCGGAGACTGGCTGGACGAGAGCGGCGACGCCGTGGTCCGGGTGCACTCCGACTGGTCCAAAGATGGCAACTTTCTGCTCCGCGACTTCACGATGCACGTTCAGGGGCAGCCGGCGATGACCGTTACCGAAAGGATCGGCTGGGATCCCCTATCCCGGCAGATCAAATCCTGGGTATTCGACTCGGCGGGCGGGTATGGAGAGGGCCTCTGGACCCAGGATGCGACTCGATGGATCATCAAGTCCACCGGCGTGTTGCCCGATGGACGCGTGGCCGCGGCCACTCACACAATCGCGCGGATGAATGATTATACCTACCGATGGGCCTCTCTCGAGCGGACCGTGGGCGGTCGCGTTGTTCCTGAGACGGAAAGCTACGTCATGGTTCGGACGCCACCCTCACCACGGTCAGCCGTGAAAGCAAGGTGAGCTCTTGCAGTACCACGTCGGGAAGGTGTACCCTCGTCGATCGGGATCAGAAGCTGAGGTTTTATCCATGAGACATCGACGCATCTTAGTTGCAATCACGGGGCTGGCAGGCGTGATGGCGTTCCTCATTACAGGGAACGCCTCGGCACAGCGCGGAGGCCACGGCGGCGGCGGTTTCCACGGCGGTGGTGGATTCCACCCCGCTTCCGGAGGCTTTCGCGGAGCTCCTTCGTTCAACCGCACTCCCTCGTTCAGCATGCCACGTCCGTTGGAGCAACCGGGTGTTGGGCCCGGTTTTAATCCGGGCTCCAGCTTTGCACCCAGGCAGATCACTCCGGGCCAGTCGGTCGGCAACGTCGGCCGAATGCCCGGTGCCGTCGGCCCCGAACTGGGAGCGGGGAGAAACTTTAACAATTCCATCGGCTTTGGAAATCGGAACCCGGCCCTCGGACAGTTTGGCGGGATCAATCGCGGGAACCTCGGCATCAACCCGTACGCCAGTGCCGGTCTGGCCAACCCTCAAGGCTGGATGCACGGCTACTGGAACGGCAACCACCCCGGCAACGCTCCCTGGAACCATAACTACTACGGTGGCTGGGGCGGCTACCGGCCTTATGGATATGGCGGCTACGGCCTCGGGTATGGCGGGTACGGTTGGGGTCTCGGCGGCCTTGGTCTCGGACTCGGCTTGGGCCTTGGCCTGGGAACCTTTGGTTTTGGCCTTGGTGGTCTTGGCTATGGTTTGGGTGGTCTTGGGTATGGCGGGTACGGCGGCTACGGCGGCTGGGGCTATCCCGGCTATGGTTATGGCGGCTATGGACTTGCGGGATCAGGTCTCGGAATGGGCGGAGGCGGCTGGGGATTGAACTCTTGGGCTTACGGCCCGTCCCTCTACGACTGGGGATACGCAAGCTACGACAATCCTTACTACAGCGCTCCCACGGCGGTCGGCGATCAGCCGGTTGTCGATTACTCGCAGCCGATCAATCCGTCAGCGGCCCCCCCGGCACAGTCGGTGACCGATCAGGCGACTTCTCTCTTCGACCAGGCGCGGACGGCGTTCAAGAACGGCGATTACACCGGGGCGCTCGACCTCACCAACCAGGCGCTGCGGCAGTTGCCCAACGATCCGGCGCTGCATGAGTTTCGTGCCCTCGTGCTGTTCGCGCTGCAGCGGTTCGACGAGGCAGCGGCGTCCCTCTATGCCGTGCTGTCCGTGGAGCCAGGGTGGGACTGGACGACGATGATCGGGCTTTACCCCAATGTGGATATTTACACCCCACAGCTCCGGGCCCTGGAGTCCTACGTGGCTCAGAGCCCGCAGTCGGCGCCGGCGCGGTTCGTTCTCGCCTACCAGTACTTGACACAAGGGCACGCCGAGGCAGCCATCGCGGAACTGAAGGCTGTGCGGCAACTGCAGCCCAAAGACACCCTGACGGCGCAACTGCTCCAGCAGCTCGAGATGACGCAAGAGCCAACATCCACAACTCCGGCCACCGCATCCTCGGTGCCTGCCGCAAATCCAGGACCGACGATTCCGAACAACTCGGGCTCCGCGCATGCGGCGGACGACAGGAACCTGACGGGCACTTGGACCGCGGACGCGGGTGCCGGGACCACAATCACCGTCTCGTTCCCGGACGCGAAACGGTTCGTCTGGAAGGTTACCCGGCAGGGGAAAACGCGGGAGATCCAGGGCGAGCGAAGCTACGGAGGCGGCATCTTGACTCTCGCCCAGAACAACCAGGCAGCCCAGCCGCCCCTGGTCGGCCGCATGACCTGGCAAGATGACAATCACTTCAACTTCAAGCTATTAGGCGGCGCCCCGGGCGACACTGGGCTGACCTTTGCCCGCTCCGTGTGAGGCGTGGCGAACGGACAGGAGCCGCGGTACAATCCCGTGTGCAGAGCGGTAATTCCTGGAGCTATCGAGTTCGGTTGATCCTGGATCTTGAGCGGGTCATGGGCGATCAGTTCACCCAAACCAGCCGTCGTCAATTCTTCCGCGGAGCCGGCGTGGCGGCCGGCGCCGGCACTCTCGCCGGGCTGGGGTTCGACTTGAAGCCGGTGCAGGCGGCCGCCACCAAGCTCAAGATCAAGGGGGCTCGTGAAGTCCCCAGCATTTGCCCGTACTGCGCGGTCGGCTGTGCCCAGATCGTCAGTGTACGGCAGGGCGAGATCGTCAATATCGAGGGGCACCCGGACAGCCCGATCAACCGCGGCACGCTCTGTCCCAAGGGCTCGGCCACGTTCCAGCTCGCGGTGAACCCGAACCGCCTGACGAAGGTCAAGTACCGGGCTCCGCACGCAACCGAGTGGGAAGAGAGAGACCTCGACTGGGCGATGGATCGGATCGCGCAACGTGTCAAGGAAACGCGCGATCGCGACCTCCGCGATTCCTGGGAGGGGAAGGACCGGGACGGCAAGCCACTCCACAAGCGGGTCAACCACTGTTCCACGATCGCCTCGCTGGGCGGGGCGACGATGGACAACGAATGGAATTATGCCCATCTGAAGCTCTGGCGGGCTCTGGGGCTGATCTGGCTCGAAAACCAGGCCCGGATATGACACAGCTCGACCGTGCCCGGTCTGGGCACTTCATACGGACGCGGCGGCGCCACGACCAACCAGATGGACGTACGGTTTGCCGACTCGGTCCTGATCATGGGCTCGAACATGGCCGAGTGCCATCCGGTCGGCTTCCGCTTCGTCATGCAGGCAAAGCTGAACGGGGCCAAGGTCATCCACGCAGATCCCCGATTCACCCGCACATCGGCAATGGCCGACCTTTACGCCCCCCTTCGCGCGGGGACCGACATCGTCTTCCTGGGCGGTCTGATCCGTTACGTCCTGGAGGAACAGAGATATTTCAAGGAGTATGTCTCGGCCTACACCAACGCGGCGACGCTGGTCACCGAGGAATTTCAAGACACCGAGGATCTCGAGGGTCTCTTCTCCGGCTTCGACGCCGAACGAAAAGAGTACGACCCGAAGAGCTGGCGGTACGATGCCGAGCCCGCCGGGCGACCCGGTAACCAGCCGGTTCGTGACCTCAACGACGCCTCGACGTTCAGCGCCCGAGGGGGAAGGCTGACCAGGCCCCCGCGCACCGACCCGACCTTACAGCACCCGCGCTGCGTCTTCCAGATCCTGCGGCGGCACTATTCACGCTATACGCCGGAAATGGTCGAGCGCGTCTGCGGGACGCCGCGGGCGACGTTCCTCAAGGTGGCCGAGACGCTGTGCCAGGCCTCGGGCCCCGAGCGGACCGGCGTGATTTGCTACGCGGTCGGCTGGACCCAGCACACCACGGGCGTTCAGACAATTCGCGCGGCCACGATCCTGCAGTCGCTCCTGGGTAATATCGGCCGGCCCGGCGGCGGCATCCTCGCGCTGCGCGGCCACGCCTCGATCCAGGGTTCAACGGATATCCCCACGCTCTACAACCTGCTGCCCGGCTATCTGAACGCCCCCAGTGCTCTCAAGAACCATGATACCCTTGCCGACTACATCGAGACCGAGATCAGCCCGACCAGCTACTGGTATCATTTTCCCAAGTTCATTGTCAGCCTGCTGACGGCCTGGTTCGGCGCTGCGGCCACCAAGGAGAATGACTACGGCTTCGGCTGGCTGCCCCGCAATGTGGGCGACCATTCGCATCTGCCGATGTTCGTTGCCATGTCCGAAGGCAAGATCCACGGGTTCATGGCGATGGGCCAGAACCCGGCCGTAGGCGGCCAGAACGCGTCGTTCCAGCGCCGCGCCCTGGCCAAGCTCGACTGGCTGGTCGTCAGGGACCTGTACGAGACCGAGACCGCCACGTTCTGGATTGACAGCCCCGAAGTGAAGAGAGGTGAGACGAAGCCCGAGGACATCGCCACCGAGATCTTCCTCTTGCCAGCCGCCGCGACCGCCGAGATGGATGGCACCTACACCAACACCCAGCGCCTGATCCAGTGGCACGACCGCGCCGCCGACCCGCCCGGCGACGCGCGCTCCGATCTCTGGTTCACCTTCCACCTTGGGCTGCGACTTAAAAAGCTCTACGCGGCAAGCGCGCTCGAGCGCGACAAGCCCATCAGGGCTCTGACCTGGGACTACATCGCCCCCGAAGAGAACGCCGAATGGCGAATCAAGGACGAGCCCTCCGCGGCGCTCGTGCTCAAGGAGATGAACGGGTACCACACGGCCACGGGCAAGCCCGTGAAGGGGTTTGGCGACCTCAGGGCCGACGGCACGACGGCTTGCGGGGCCTGGATCTACAGCGGCGTCTACGCCCCGACGGCCGAGGAGCCCGACGGTCACAACCACGCCGCGAATCGCAACGGCGACGACTGGGTAGCCCTGGGCTGGGGTTTCGCCTGGCCGGCCAACCGCCGGATCATGTACAACCGCGCCGCGGCTGACCCGCGGGGCAACCCCTGGCCCAAGGAGGCTCGGCTGGCCCGGCAGTTCGGCAGCGGCGCCCAAGGCTATGTCTACTGGGATCCCGACGCGGAAGGCCCCGACCCCGCCAACCCGTCAAGGTTAATCCGGGGCCGCTGGGTCGGCCTGGACGTTCCCGACTTTCCCCTGACCAAGCCCCCGACAGCGGCGGCGAAGCCCGACGGCTTGGGCCTCGATTTTCACGATGGCGCCTCACCGTTCATCATGAAAGCCGACGGCAAGGGCTGGCTCTTCGCTCCCTCGGGCCTGGTGGACGGCCCGCTGCCCGCGCACTACGAGCCGTACGAATCGCCGGTGCCGAACCTGGTCTACCCGGCGCGGTCCAGCAACCCGGCGGCCAAGGTCTACAATGTCCCCGGCAATCCCTACGCGCCGGTCGGCTCGGCCGAGTATCCCTGCGTCCTGTCGACGTACCGTCTGACCGAGCACCACCTCAGCGGCTCGATGAGCCGCTGGCTGCCTTGGCTGTCCGCGCTTCAGCCCGAGCTCTTCGCCGAGCTCAGCCCCGAGCATGCCCGGGAGATCGGCGTGATCAACCTGGAAACCGTGCAGATCGTCACTCCGCGTGCCGCCATCCGCGCCAAGGCGCTCGTCACTCCGCGCATCCGGCCCTTCCTGATCGACGGCAAGGTCGTCCATCACGTGGGCATGCCCTGGCACTGGGGATACAAGGGGATCAGCAAGGGCGACGTCGTCAACGATCTCTCGGCCCTGGTCGGCGACCCCAACGTGACCATCCACGAGGCCAAGGTTTTCGTCTGCCGGGTGGAACGACGGCATGCCACACGTTGAACCTGTTCATGGGGCCTGGTGAAGCCCCAGGGCAATCGGTCGGCTCGCTGGTTTGCCCGTTGTTCGCAGGGATGCACGGGGTTATCATCCGGGGACTGCTCCGTCGTGCTGCCCGCTGAAGAGGAGGCTGCCGATGATCTTACAAAAGCCTACAGCGATCTTTGAAGGACTCAGAGGCTATCCGGCATACATACAAATGCACACTATGCGGCGGCCCTGAGACAGCGGATTCGTGATCTGATTGGGGCAAAACAGTCTGGCTTCATGCCAGAAAGCGGTGGTCTTCAGTGTACTAATGTTCGTATACCGAATAGCCTCTTAGTACTACTCCATTAGATCTCCTTGACGGAATCGCGTGCATGGATGATGCTTGTTTCTGCAAACGCCTTGTTTTCAAGGCCTTGCGCGAAGTCGCATGAATGCAGCCGTCATCATCCCGCAATCCCGCCGATGCCATAAGTGCTTTTCTACCAGGCACTTAAAACATTTAACGGAGTAGTATTAGAGCGACATCCATTTGATGCAGGTCATGTTGACAAAATGACAATTGGCCGGTTTTTTTGTCTAACCTCCATACCTGTGCTGACCCTTCGGCCTCTGTCTTGCCCTCTTTGACCGTTGATCAGGAGGAGCAATCCCCGCACGCTGACCCGGAAAAAGGTCCGCCGCCGGCGCGGCGCTGGCTGGGGTTGGCCGGTCACATTGGCCGCCATTCCTGCTTCGAACAAGGCCGCGCCTTCCGGGCCGTTCGCCATTTCGCCGGTTCCTCAGTCGTTCTCCGTCAACCCATCTCGCATCCGCAGTTCGTGGCGGAGAAGTCGGTCAATAGGCGTCCGCCGAAATCACCTCACCGCTGGCGACCGTGCCCAGTCCCCGCCAGACCATGCCGTCGATGGTGCTCTTGATGAACTTGACGGAGCCGTCGCCCAAGAGGACGTTGACTCCGCCGGGATGGTAGCTGCGGGAATTGATCGCCGCGAAGGTGGGACCCCCGAGCTCCTCGTTGAGCCCGTTCAAGTCAAGATCCATGCCCAGATACATCGACCGGCCCAGGATCTGCTTGTTCGGCGGCCACGCCGTCGTGAAGCCCGCCGCGTGGGCGTTGCCGTCGGACCACTCGGTATGAAACTCGAACTGGTTCTGAGTAATGCAAGTGCCGTTGTCATATTCAGGGGCGACAGTGTAGGGGTCGGCGTAGGGGC
>JAFAHT010000152.1 GCA_019237095.1 Planctomycetaceae bacterium | reverse complement strand
GCACGGCCGCCAAGCCCTCGATCACATCTGTCGGCAGGGGCGCCAATCGAAGGTCTCTCAGAGTGCGGTATACATCGTAGGGGACCCGTTTCAACAACATCTCCGAGCCATCATAGACGGCGTAGCAGGCATCCCCCCCTCCGTCTCTGGCCAGACCCACGCTGCCAGGGTTGACCACCGTCAGCGTTCCGAACGAGCGCATGCCTTGGATGTGGGTGTGTCCCAGCAGGATGAAGTCCTCCTCCAGCCCCTTGACCCGCTCCTCCCATTGGGCCATGGCGAGATACTCGAACATGTCGCCCTGGGGCGTTGCGTGGGCCATCCGGAAGTGCCTCCCTTGCCACTCGAACCAATCCAGGGTGGGCAGGCTGCACAGGAACTTGCGGTCCGATGTGTTGATCAATCCGTGGTGCCACGAGAGGGTGACGATCGAATAAGTGCGGGAGGATCTCATGCACCGGCAATCGGTAAAAAAGCCCAAGGCGTTGTCGTGGTTACCCCGCACCCGATACTCGGCGTGCTCGGCAACCCAGCGCAGGCACTGAGTCGGGTGCGGGCCGTAATCGACGACGTCGCCGCAGAATGCCACGGTGTCCCACGAGCCTTCAGCCTCGAGAACGGCCTCCAGCGGGGGCCAGTTGCCATGGATATCGGAGAGGATCAGCAGCTTCATTGAGCGGCCATCCTGGGGAAGACCGATTTACCGGGATAGATGGAGTTTTGGCCCAGCCCGCGCTCGATGCGCAAAAGCTGGTTGTACTTGCACACGCGATCGGTCCTGCAGAGCGAGCCGGTCTTGATCTGTCCGGCATTGGTCGACACGGCGAAATCGGCGATCGTGGTGTCCTCTGTCTCGCCCGAGCGGTGGCTGATGACGGTGCCGTAGCCGGCCCGCCGGGCCATCGCCATCGTTTCCAAGGCCTCGGTCACCGTGCCGATCTGGTTCAGCTTGATGAGGATCGCGTTGGCGACCCCCTGAGCAATACCCTCCGCGAAGATCTTGGGATTGGTCACGAAGTTGTCGTCACCGACAAGCTGGACGCGGCTCCCGAGCGTCTTGGTGAGCAACTGCCAGCCGGCGGAGTCGTTCTCCGCCACGCCATCCTCAAGTGACACGATGGGATACTTGCTCACCCAATCCTCGTAAAACCGCACCATCTCCTCATGCGATTTGCGCGAGCCGTCCGACTTGTGCAGGACATACTTTCCGTCCTGGAAAAACTCGCTCGCCGCGGGGTCGAGCGCCAGCGCGACCTGCTCGCCGGGGGTGTAGCCGGCCTGCTCGATGGCCGACAGGATGACCTCGATCGCCTCCGTGTTCGACTTCAGGCTGGGCGCGAAGCCCCCCTCGTCGCCCACGGCCGTGTTGTAACCCTTGCTGGCGAGCACCTTCTTCAGTGCGTGGAAGGTCTCGGCGCCCATTCGCAGGGCTTCACGGAAACTGGGCGCACCCAAGGGCACGATCATGAACTCCTGAAAATCCACGTTGTTGTCGGCGTGCCTGCCGCCATTGAGCACGTTCATCATCGGCACGGGGACCGTCGCGGCATCGACCCCACCCAGGTACTGGTAGAGCGGCAGTCGTGCGGAGGCAGCGGCCGCCTTGGCCACCGCGATGGAAACGCCAAGGATGGCGTTGGCCCCCAGGCTCTCCTTGAATGGCGTGCCGTCCTTGTCAATCATCATCCGATCGATGTCTCTCTGCTGGCGGGCATCCTCACCGCGCAAGAGAGGGGCCAGCACATGCTCGACGTTGCGGACCGCGTGCAGCACACCCTTGCCGCCAAAGCGGGCCTTGTCGCCGTCGCGCAGTTCGCGGGCCTCGCGGCTGCCCGTCGAGGCTCCGGAGGGGACGGCGGCCCGACCTGAGATGCCGTCATCGAGCAAGACCTCCACTTCGATCGTCGGGTTGCCGCGCGAGTCAAGAATTTCCAGGGCAAAAATGTCCGTGATCCGGGCCATGAACGTTCTCCTCTGATAAATGGGGCGTGTGCCGAGTGGGTCGATCGGATGCGTGCGGTATGCGGCTCGGGCAGGAAAAAGCAAAACTCCTACCCCAAGGCCTATAGCCCCACGAGCAGGAGTTATCAACCCCGCGTACGAGGTGGTTCATCAGTGGGCGAACTCCATCGCCCATGCTGTGGCGTGTTTGCCACAGTAATGCTCCTATTCTGAATGGACGATCGCCCTTGGTCAAGGGCATGCGCTGGAGATCGAGCGGTCAGGATCGCCTATCCTCTTCCGAACCACGATGACTCCATTCGCGGATCGACGCGAGCGGGACGGGGTTGCTCCGAGCGACGGGGGCCTATCCAATGGGAAGTTTGACCCTCAGTCAAGAGCCGAGTAAAAGGTCCACGTCTCGTAAATGCGACCCGCACCGAAAGACGCAGCCAGAGAGGACCCTGAGATGGCACCAGCACGCGACTTCACGCGCCGGCACTTCCTCAGAGGGCTTACCGCCAGCTCGATTGCCATGCCGGCGATCGTGCCCAGCAGTGTCCTCGGCAGGGACGACAAGGCCGCGCCCAGTGAGCGGATCAGGGTCGGGTACTGGCCGGTCGCCCTACCATTCCCTCGCGCCGAACCCGATGGCGCGTGGAGCATTCACTCAGCGTTGCTCCCAAGGAAACATCGTTGCTCCTCGTAATAAGGCCTCGGCGTCCTGGTCAGATACGAGCTTACCGGGGTGAAAATTCCCGAATATTTTGGAAGTTGTCCTGTCGCATGTATGCCACTTATCTCGTATGAGAATGTGGATTGACATTTCTTTCCTTTTGAGGAGGTAACTGATGCCAGAAACCGTGGTACATTTTCAGATCCGCATGCCTCCGGACATACACGAACGATTGGCGAGCTGGGCGAAGTCTAACAAGGTTTCACTCAACCAACTGGTCGTCGAAGTCCTGAAAAAGGCTAATGAACAGCGGGAAGCTCAACCCGTGGGCGCCGGCAATGGCTCGGCGCACCAGCATCGCTGAACCGGCACCGGCTTTGTATCCAGATGGGCATGGAGATCTGGCACTCTGCGAGTGTCGGCCCTGGATCACCCGGCGTCAGCTCCACGCCTTTTCCAAAGGGGGGTGCTGGCGCCGGGTCCGCAATCAGAATCCCCGGAGGAGCCGCCGTCCACGGGGAAGGCGCTGGGGTCCGAACAAGAACTTTCACGGCGACGGAACGATTCTTGCTCGCCGAGACCCTATAGACGTTTTGGGTACAAGTGCTTTCCAGGCATCTTTGATCGACACGAATGACGGCCGCGCACGTATCATGGTTCAGAGGGCGCTGGCACCGGGCTGGTAAATCGGGTAAAAGAGAGTGATTGCATCAATAGCCAAGGCCTCACCCTGTCTGGCGATGGCTGCAACCCCTGAGGTATTAGAACGTGATGATTCACGCTCCCAGGCGCGCACTTCGGCTGTTCGAGAACCGGCAAGCACTGATTCTGCTGGTCGCGCTCCTGACCTTGATGCTCGCGCCGGGGATGAGGGGGCGGCTGTTCCGCGCCCGCGAACTGACCGACGGCCTGCCGGTCGGAGCGCCATCGCCGATCTCGGTTCATCTTCAGGCACCGCGGTTCGTTCACCTCGAGCCGGGCAGCCGGCTCGAGGGCCAGTCCGCACCGCAGGGCTGGAGCCACTTGGTCATCAAATCGATCCCGAAGCTGGCCACGGGCGATCTCGATACGGTCTCGAGCCAGGCATTCGAGACGGCCCGGCGAATTCGCCCGTTGATCGTGGCCGATATCAAGCGAACGGAGCCGAAGCTCGGATCGAGCTACTACCTTGCGCGGGTGGGAGTGGGTATCTGTGCTCCCGGCGAGGACAGCGTCAGTGATCGGGTGATCTCACCCACGTCGGTGGAAGGCACGCGCGGTTCGTGGACGGCCAAACAGCGCATCATCCTGGCGGCGATGGCGTACGAGGTCTCACGCACCCACCTGGCCGCGGCAACTCCGACTTTTGCCTTGGTCCGGTCGCCCAACACCTTTCTCATCGAGGGATCCCACCGCAAGATCGAGTCATGTCAGGCCTTGCTGGTGGACCCGCAAAGCGGCAAGTTGCGGGTCATCGTCTGGCGCGATGACGCTCACCACGATGCGGGAGAGCCATCGGAATTGCCGGCTCGTCTCCTTTCGGCGCCGGTCTTCGACTGCCCGCAGGACGTCCACGCCACCCGGGTGCTGGGCACCCCCGTCGCCTGGTCGTTCGCCATCCGCGAGTTGCCGCCCGGCACCGACTTGACGCTCCCCGCCGATCTCGCGGGTTCCCTGAAGGCCAAGGTCGAGGGCTCGGCCGATTCCACTGCGCTGGAGCAGGCGCTCATCCAGTGTATGCACGATCATGAGTGATCGGCGCGCACAACCAGCTCAGCGCTTGGGCGGCTGTTGAGCTTTTTCCAGGGCCACGGCAAAGATTCCCAGAGCAAGTAATGGACGAAACGGAGGTAAATCCTGAATCCTGCCGGGATGGGTAAGTGGGGGATCATGGTCGCGGGTGCTGTCCCTCGTGGTATCCGTGAGCCCAATCATATCCCAGCAGAGCATCATGCTCCATGATGTCGATCAGCACCGTGATCATACCGATCCGTGAGTGCTCGGTCCTGGCCGGAGCTCGTTTGCTCTCCATGACGGTTACCTCGACCTGAGTCATCAGGCCATTTGCTTTCGGATCTCGCACACGATTGGGAGGGGCGAGGCGCATGCTGCAGAGTTGGTCTTGACCGCCTATTGATCCCGACTGCTGTCGTTGTGAATCGGTTTCTTTTGGCGTGGGTCTCCAGACCACTGCTCGCACCAGCCTCTACAAGGACCGACTTTTCATTGGTACTGGACGGGCGTGCGGTAGAGAAAAGTAGAGATTTCTGGAGTTGCAACCCACCTCCACTCCATGGGATACCGCAGGACACGCCTTACTGTACCCCTCCGAAACCTTCTCTGAACGCGCCTAATACTATTCCGTTAACTTTTGGAAGGTGGTGGTACAAAAGGACTTATGTCATCATCCGGATTACCAGATGAGAGCAATTGCATCGATGAGGTTTTACGAAAACCCTGGAAAAGAAGGGGTTCGCGGAGATTGGCATCACTCATGCGTGAAAATCCGCGGGAAAAGTTAACGGAGTAGTACTAAGGCCAGGCCGCTTCGTGGCTTGAACCAGGCACCTCGAAGATACGGCCCGAAGATTTTCTCGCACAACAAAACCGGCAACAGCAATGGCCCGGCGTTGCGCTGAGCGAGTCCAACGCTTCATCAGACCAAGTTGAGGCAACCCAGGGCGAGGCTCACGCCGAGCCAACCGTAATCTGGGGAGAATGAAGAGGCTCGGCGGCAGCCCCGCCTCCCTGGGAAAATGAAACAGCCGTGACCCTGATGAGTCATGGACTTTCCTTATTCCCTGGAGCTTTTTAGGATGAAACACAAGTTCCCGATCGTGGTGGCGGCTGGTGATCCCGCGCTGCCGGCAAGAGGAGCGATCATGGAGTTCCCGAAGACACCAGCCTCACCAAAGCAGGAGCAAACCCGCGACTCGTGTCCTCCCTCCTGCCCCGTCTGCGGAGGCAAGCTGATCGAGCAGCGTGGCAAGCTGATTTGCTCGCGGTGCCATACCATTTGCGAGACATGCTGCGAGGGCGGCCGGGGATGACCGAGCCGAAGACCAAGAAAGGGTTTTCCTATGACAATCAGTTCACTGGCCGGTTCCCTGCTGATCCTTGGTCTGCTGGCCCAAACCCCCGAGCAGCCGGATCGCTGGTCAACGATCCGATCCGCGGAGGGAGATTTCAGCGCCATGCTGCCGTCACAGCCCAGCTCCAATACCCAGGAGGTCTCGACTCCGGCGGGAGAGGTCGAACAAGAAATCCATTTTTGTCGCTTCAACGGGTCGCTCTTCAGGGTTCAGAGGATCCGGCTCGGCAGCGTAATACCGTCGGGCCAGGCTGCGGCGTGGCTGGCGGCGCAGAAGAAGAGCTATTTCCAGAACGGAGCCAGGCCGGCGAGCGAGCGCAGGCTCCAGCGTGATGGAGTTTATGGAGAAGAGTTCAGCTACCTTGTCCTGGCACCCCACGGCAAGGGTACCGTGACCATACGGACGCAACATTACCTTCGCGGTCGTGATTACTACGCGCTGACGGTGATGTCTGCTCCCGATGGGCCGCTGCCCGCGGAGGCCGAACGATTCTTCGCCTCGTTCCACCTCGCCGAGCCGGCGGCAGCCGGACCCTCGGGCCCATCGCGGTCGCGTTCCGGCGCCGCACCCCCGCGATCCGGGGCCCGAGAGAAAATCGCCGACCGCACCCCCGAGGATGCCTTGCGGACGTTCGTGTACGCCATGGCAGTCCGCGACGAGCCGACGCTCCGGGCGATCACCCTGCCGGTGGAGGGATTCGAGTGGCTCATGGCAGGTCAAGCGGCTCCCGCGAGCGTGATCAAAGAACTGGAAGAGAAGCTGGCCCAGCAGACATTCCGCAGCCTGAAAGCCGGCGACAAGTTCACGCTGTTCCAGGGCCAGGACGTCGTGGTCAAGGCCGAAGATGTGGGGCCCGACCGAGCCTTGCTGCTCCCGGAGGGAGCTAGCCTGCCTACGCGGCTGTGGAAGGTTGAGGGACACTGGAAGGTTGACCCCAGCGGGGTCATCGCCGGCTGCAGGGCCGCCGAAGCTGCGCGAAGGAAAGCCGAGCCGAAGAACTCCGGAGAGGCGCGATGATCGCCGCGGTCTGGTCGCTCCGGAAGCTGTCCGGACCGAACGGGGAACCGCTGCCTCGCAACTGCGGGGATCGGCCCAGACCAGATCGCCAGTTCCAGGTCAATCTGGCGGCGGAGCAGAAAAGGGGACGCAGCTAGGAGCAGAAAAGGGGACGCAGCTAGAATCAATAACTAGTTGCGTCCCCGTTTCCAGTCTTGGCGGAGCAAGACTCTCTTAAAGTCGAGGTTGCAGGTTCAACTCCTGCCCGGGGCACTGTCGGTCTTTGACAACTCGACATCGGTTGTGCTATGATGGTAAGTTCATTAATTAGCGCAACAAAAAACCCTAACCGAAGGGCTGGAGCAGGCGGGCGGAGCCGAGTCGCTTCGGGGCTTGGTAAGATGATCCAGCCCTGTGTAGGTGGTTAAACATTTTGATAAACTGTCGCCCTGCACGGAGTTGAGGACTTCCAGGCTGGGAGGCAGTCATGATTCATAGCGACATCTTTGAGCGGTTTGT
>JAFAHT010000033.1 GCA_019237095.1 Planctomycetaceae bacterium | reverse complement strand
CACGCTGATACTGACCCACCAGGCTCAGGAGTGGCAAAAGGACCATCCCCTGGAACAGGACGTCCACATTGGGAAGCGTCGTCACATACGTCCCCGCCGGCGCCAGAACCTTTCGACAGTTCGCAAACCAGCTCTTGGCCACGGCATCGAGAATCACGTCATAAGTCTTGCCAGGCGCGGTGAAATCCTCTTTGGTGTAGTCAAGCACCATCTCGGCGCCGAGGCTTCTGACCAGTCCCACGTTCTTCGGTCCGCAGACTCCCGTGACCCGGGCGCCCAGGGCCCGGGCGACCTGCACAGCGAAGGTCCCGACGCCTCCTGATGCCCCGTTGATCAAGACCGACTGTCCTGGCTTCAGCCGGCCGAGATCGCGGAGGCCCTGCAAGGCCGTCAGCGCGGCGACGGGCATCGAGGCCGCCTCGATGTAGCTCTGCGAATGTGCCTTGCGCGCCACGGCCGACTCGGGGGCGACTGCCAGTTCCGCATAGCCGCCGCCCCGGGGCGGACCGAGCATGGCGTAGACCGGATCGCCTGGCTTGAACCTGGTGACGCGCGACCCGACCGCCGCGACGTCTCCGCTGATGTCGAATCCCGGGATGAATGGAAATTTCAACCAGAGGACGATCTTCAACATACCGCTGCGAATTTTCCAGTCCACCGGGTTGACTCCAGCCGCCCGCACCCGGATCAGCACCTCGTCCGGCCGCGGACTGGGTTCTTTCAGGTCAACGAGGGTCAGCTTCTCGCTGGGACCATATTCATTGATCACAACTGCTCGCATGGTGCTTTTCCGTAGAAACTGGTAGCTTGAACGAAGCGAGCGATCAATCAATCGTGACAGTGCTGATGTGCGGAGGAGGTTTGATCATTCAAACCAGCCCGACGCGGCAGTGAGGAAACTCCCGGGCAGGACCCTCGAGTCCTCGCTGGTGCTTCGGGTTGGTGCTGGCAATTCTGACCCGCCTGCTATTCTCCAGCCAGTTCCTTGACCAGCCGGCCGGCGTGATAGATCGACCGCAGGGCCTCGACGATGCCGCGCGAGTCTACCGATACGGCACGCGCGAGCTTGTCATCATAGCCGTAATCGAGAACCAGCGACTGGATATTGCCGTCGAAGATCAGGCCGACGACCTCGTTGTCGCGGTTGACGACAGGGCTACCTGAGTTGCCGCCGATGATGTCGGCCGTGGAGACGAAATTGAGCGGGGTCTCCAGGTTCAGGGCTGCCGATTTCTTGGCTTCGTGCCAGGAGGCCGGAAGCACATAGGGCTCCTTGTTGCCGTGCGCCTCGGCATGCTGGAAGGCCCGACCGATGGTCGTGTAAGGTGGAATGAATTTGCCATCCACCAGGTAGCCCTTGACTACACCGAAGGCCAGCCGCAGGGTGAAGGTGGCGTCGGGATAGGTCGAATCGCCCTTGTCCTCGAACTGTGCCCTGGCGATCAGTGCGTAATTCGAGGCCTCCACTCCCTCGACCTTGTCCTCGCGCTCCTTGCGAACCGCGCGGGCATCGGCGTCAACGGCCAGTGCCAGCTTGATCATCGGGTCGTCGCACTTCTCGATCGCGGCCTTGCCTCCCTCGGCCAGCTTCTTCCTCACCGCGATATCGGCCAGCTTGGAGTTGCGGACAAAATCGCGGGCAGCCTCCTCGGGAGAGCGGCCCCGCAAGACGCGCTCGATCAGCGGATGATCGGGCATGTTCTTCTTCCAGTAGGCCAGCGCATGGGCGAGCTTGGCCTCCTCGTACTTGGGGTAGATGGGCGCCTCGGAAAAGAGATGAAGCTCGAGTGACTGCAGGCCGGAGTCGCGATACTCTCTGAGCCGATCCGAGTTGGGCTTGGGCTTCTCCTCGGCAAGGCGAACCAGGATGCGCGCGATTCGAAACAGATCCGAGTTGAAGGCAAAGCCGCGTTCGAGAAAGTTAAAGGGCTTGACCAGTTGGGCCGCCGCCTTCTGAGCCTCGGCGATCCGTTCCCAGGCCGCTCCGTAGGTCTCTTTCCTTTTGGGATCGGTCGCGATCCGCGAGCGAAGCTCATTCTCCCCTTCTGCCTTGCGGGCCATGAAGACCCGATCGCGCAAGCCTCCCAGGCCCCCGACCCTCGCCTTGCGACTGTTCTGGATTCCGAAAAGGTCTTCCTTGGACTGACGAAAGGCCTCTCGCCCGCGCTTGCCGTACTCGAGCAGGAACGCCTCCTTGGTGCGCAGGTAATCAAGGATGGTGGGAACCGCGACGTCCCTCTGGTACTCGAGGCTTGCCAGCGTGTTGAGCCGGTCGGTCCGACCGGGATGGCCGGCCACGAACACAAGCTCGCCATCGCTGGTGCCGTTCTTGCTCCACTTCAGATGATGCGGAGGCCGGGCCGGCTTGTCATGCTCGTAGGCGCGAAAGAAGCAGACGTCGAGATCGTAGCGGGGATACTCGAAATTGTCGGGATCGCCGCCAAAGAACGCCGCGTCGAACTCAGGAGCGAAGACCAGGCGGACGTCAGTGTATTTCTTGTACGTATAAAGATGGTACTGCCCGCCTTGATAGAGGGTGACCACGTCGCTGCGCAGGCCTGTCTTGTCGGTCGATTCCTTCTCGATCTCGGCCATCGCCTTCCGCCTGGCCTTCTCGGCCGCGGCGTCGTCCAAGCCGGCAGTCACACCGGCGGTGACGCGCGTGGTCACGTCCTCGATGCCGACCAGCACATTGAGCTCGAGATCGGGGGCCTTGGCCTCCTCGTCGTAGGTCTTGGCGAAGAAGCCGTCGCGGTAGTAGTCCTTGTCCTTCGTGCCGAGCTTCGACAGTGTGTCGGCGCCGACGTGGTGGTTGGTCAGGATCAACCCGTCAGCCGAGACGAACGACCCCGACCCGCCATTGTTGAACCGCACCGCCGCCGACCGCAGATGATCGGCCCATCCCGCCGGCGGCTCGAAACCATACCGGGCCTTGAGTGTGCCCAGTGGGAGGTTGTTAAACACCCACATCCCTTCGTCGGCGCAGGCCGTCGCGGTGGCGCTCATGAGAAAGAGACCGGCAAGAAAGAATCCATGTCCATGACGCAAGAATGTCAAAGCATTCTCCTCATTGCAATCAGGCCGGCACGAATGCCAGCATGTCGGCCATCGATTCTGGAGTTCCCACCATGGCCTGAGGGAGGCCGGGCGGATCACGCAACGGAAGGATTGCCAATCCGACCATCATCCAAGCGGTGCGGCCAGACTGTCAAGGGAGCGGGCGCGATCATGTAGTTTCTAGTTCTTAGTTGCTAGTTCCTAGCGTCCCTTCTCAGCGGCATCGGGAGGAGCCGTCGCGATGACCTTGGCCATTGCTCGGCATGCCCGCTCGCACTTCCTGCAGGCATCGGCACACTCCCTCATCTGCGGGTCGTCATGCCTTGAACACTCGACGGCGCACAGATTACACGCATCCGCGCTAGCCAGGCATGCTATCGAAATGAGCGGGCTCTCACGGGACATCAACTCGGCCGAGAGCCTGCAGAACTCCTGGCAGTCGATGGTCACGATGGCGGTACGATGATGTTCGGCATGACCGTCCTTGAGCTTGTCGAAACAATGGTGGAACGTCTCGTTGCAAATCGTAGCGCAGGCTTCGCACGCCTTGAGGCATTCGCCATGCAGTTCGTCGTGATGATGGGGATGCTGCGCTCGGGCTTCGGATGGCCTCAAGGCCATGCCTGCAAGTCCCGCCCCGACCACGCCAATGATCTCACGTCGGTTCATGTTACAATCTCCCTTCTTGAACACCCAATCGCACAAGAGACACGGTTCAGCGGAACCCCCGGGTTGAGCTCGGGGAGGTCCTGGGAAGGCGATGACCTGGCGCACGTGAAACCATGATTCTTCCCAGCTCAGTAAGAATCGGCCGAGATGACCTCGCCGAGCGCCCGGGTGGCCAGGGCGCGCCAGGGAATCGGGTTGATGGACGACTTGAGGAAATGGACCGCGGTGTTCTCGCGATCGCCCTGCCCAGGCGCCGCTCCTTGTTCCGAGGTGAGCGCGGCAGATCCATGACCGAAGCCGGGAAGCGCGTGCAATGCCGGGCCGCTCAGGGTAATGACACCGTAGAGCATCAGGCACATGGCCAGTTGAAACTGATTCGCGCGCTTACGGGTCAAGAGTCTACAACCCTCGAAGTCACGAGTTCGTGCCAATCGACATCGCGCCGCTCAAGCCTGATCGACGGCTCAGGATTGGCTCGGTCTAGGTTGATCAGACGACGGTAGGCTTGTCAATCAGATTCCGCGATGAGGCTGCGGTGCTGCGGTGCCTTTTGACTTCCCGGCTCCGTATAGGCAATATGAAGATGCTCCGCTGTCTCGACAAGTGCGTCTAATAAGAGCCGCAAGGTCCGCTTCTTGCCGAGGTGTGATTTGGTGGAAGTCGAAGGTCTCTGGGGCTTGTTTCAGCCGGGTCAACTCGAGGAGAGCACCCGATGGTCGTCGTGAGTCAGAGGTCAAGTGAACAAACCGCGGTGGACCGGCTGGACTGTCGCGGCGGCCGGACCACGCAGCTTGCGATCGTTCACTACCACTTGAACCGCGGCGGCGTGACGCAAGTCATCATCAACCACCTGCGCGCCCTCGACCTGGCTCTTCAGACGGAACGCCCCTGGCGAGTCGTTCTCGTGTCTAGTAGTTGCCGTGTCGATTGGCCAGAGCAGTTGCCCGACCAACTGGGATCGATCCGCCTGGACATGATCGAGATCCCCGCCATCGACTATGACCGCGACCCAGTAGCGTCTCCCGGCGAACTAGCTCGTCAAATCCGAGAAGGGCTGCGCGGTCGCGGTTACTCGGCCGACGATACAATCCTCCACGTGCACAACCACTCGTTGGGCAAGAATCTGTCGTTGCCAGGCGCCATCCGAATTCTGGCTTGCGACGGTTTTCGCTTGCTCCTGCAGATTCACGACTTTGCGGAAGACTACCGGCACGAACACTATGCCCGGATGACCGCGGCGCTGGCGACGATGGCCACCGATGGCACGGACGACTTGGCGTCGGTCCTTTATCCTCAGGCGGATCACATTCATTACGCGACACTGAACCGGCGGGACTGGTCCATCTTGCGGGACGCGGGGGTGCCCCTGGCGCGTCTGCACCTGTTGCCGAACCCCGTGCCCGAGCTGGGCACTCTCACCGCGCGAGCCGACGCCCGCGTCCGACTGGCAGAGGCGTCCGGCGTGCCCGTGGATAGTCCGTTTGTGCTGTACCCCGTGCGTGGCATCCGGCGTAAGAACCTGGGGGAGGCGTTGCTCTGGTCGGCGTTGAGCGACGGGAACTGGCACTTCGGCTTTACCTTGCCGCCGACCAATCCTGTCGAACAGACGAGTTACCTCCGGTGGAAGCGGCTCGCTGGGGAATTGCGGCTGCCATGTCACTTCGAGTTGGGGACCTTGCCGGGATTGACACTCACGGTCTTGCTGGCGGCCGCGGACCTGATTCTGACCACGAGCGTCGCGGAGGGATTCGGGATGGTGTTCCTGGAGTCCTGGCTGGCGAGGCGGCCGCTTGTCGGACGTGACTTGCCCGAGATCAGCGCGGACTTCGTGGCGGCCGGCATGCGACTCAACGGTCTGCGACCGTGGTTGACTGTGCCCCTGGAGTGGGTCAATCGAAGAACGTTTTCCGAGACGCTGACGAGTCTGTACGCCTCGTGTCTTCAATCCTTCGGTCACAGCGCCGCGGATTCGGCCACGGTTGCGGCCCAGGTCAAGGAGTTGGTCAGCGACGGAACGGTGGACTTCGCCATGCTCGATCCCGCGCTGCAAAGCCGCGTGATCGGCCGCGTTCGTGACGACGAGAACGCGAGGCGGCGAATACTCGACCTCAATCCGTGGATGGAACACTCCCTGAATCTCTCGGCGGCCTCGTGGGCGGAGGATATCCAGCAGAATGCGGCGGCGGTTCGCCGCGCTTATGCGTTGGACGCCTTCGGCCCTCGCTTGCGGGATTTGTATCGGGCCATCGCCGGCTCCCCCCGGAGCGACCGGCTCAAGTCGCTCACCCAGCCTCGCCAGGTACTGAACACGTTTCTCCATCTGGAACGATTCTGTCCCATTCGGGTGCTGCCATGACGGTTTCCCCTCGCGACATCATTCAGGCGCATTGCCGGCCGCGGGACCCTCTGCCCAGTGGCGCGACCCCGGTTCTTCGACCGCTGGCTGGGCTGCGCGCCGTGTTGTTCGACGTCTACGGCACCCTGCTCATCAGCGCCAGCGGCGAACTCAAAAGGACCGACTTGGTGGCTCGGGCGGAGGCCGTTCGCGCGGCCTTCGCCGCCGCGACCATCGCCGGCAACATCCCCGTCCCCGCCACCGCGGCGGCAGCGGCCCTGGTCCAGACCATTCAGGAGATCCATGAGCGGGCGCGTGTGGCCGGGATCACGTATCCGGAGGTCGAGATCGTGGACGTGTGGAAGCACACCATCGCGCGGCTGATCGCCAGCGGTCTGCTTCCCCCGGCGGCGGAACGGATCGACGTTTGCCGGCTGGCCCTGGAGTACGAAGTCCGCGTCAACCCGGTTTGGCCCATGCCTGGTCTCGTTGACTGTCTCGACCAGCTTCGCGACCGGAGCATGCAACTGGGCCTCGTGACCAATGCCCAGTTTTTCACGCCGGAGATCTTCCCCGCATTGCTCGGGCGGACATTGGAAGAACTGGGATTCCATGCGGGATTGCAATGGTACTCATATCGTTACGGCCGCGCAAAACCCGATCTCTGGCTGTTCGAACAGGCCCGCGCTGGCTTGAGCCGGAGCGGCGTGGCGGCGTCCGAAGTCTTGTTCGTCGGCAACGACGTACTAAACGACGTGTGTCCCGCCCGCCGCGTCGGCTTTTGGACCGCGCTCTTTGCGGGAGATACCCGCAGCTTTCGGCCACGGCTGGGAGACCCGCGCGTGGCTCACGTCGTTCCCGACCTCGTGATCACGGACCTGTCGATGCTGCCGCGTTGCCTGAAGGGAGCTTGAGT
>JAFAHT010000600.1 GCA_019237095.1 Planctomycetaceae bacterium | reverse complement strand
GGCCTGAACCATCACGCAAACCGGGGCATCCTCGACGAACCGCTCAAAGATGTCGCTATGAATCATGACTGCCTCCCAGCCTGGAAGTCCTCAACTCCGTGCAGGGCGACAGTTTATCAAAATGTTTAACCACCTACACAGGGCTGGATGGGTGCAACCCACCAATCGAATCATTATTCCTTCTTGGAGGGCGAACCTGGCCCGGACGAGGATTCACCCAGTCCACCCACAAGCCACTGAAAATACGTACAGAATCAATTGCAGGACTGCCCGGAAAACTGGTATTGTGATGCCGGTGAGAGTTGGTTTGATGTGTCGGATTGTCACGAACTTGCTGGATTTAGGATCGAGTTCGAGAGCCCAGCGATGGCGAAACGGAACCGCCGAGGCAGCCAGGAACAACACGGAAACTCGCGACGCGATGGGTTCATCGAGGATGTCGCGTTGGCGGAGGCGGCAAGGTCACGGTACCTCAATTACGCGCTCAGCGTGATCACCTCGCGCGCGCTGCCCGATGTTCGCGACGGCCTGAAGCCGGTGCAGCGGCGCATTCTCTATGCGATGTGGTCGGACCTGCACCTCTCTGCCGATAGCCGTTACATCAAGTCGGCGGCCGTCGTTGGCGAGGTCATGAAGACCTATCACCCCCACGGCGACCAGTCGATCTACGACGCGCTGGTGCGGATGGCCCAGCCGTTCAGCCTGCGTCACCCCGTGATCGAGGGATACGGCAACTTCGGCTCGATCGACGGCGACCCCCCGGCAGCCATGCGGTACACCGAATGCCGGCTGACTGCGATCGCCCAGGCGCTCTTGAGCGAGCTCCGCGACCAGACGGTCAACCTGCGCCCGAACTATGCCTCGACCGCCTTCGAACCCGAAGTTCTGCCGGCCCAGTTTCCCAACCTGCTGGTCAACGGGACGTCGGGAATCGCGGTCGGGATGGCCACCAATATTCCTCCCCATAACCTGAAGGAAGTCTGCACCGCGCTGGTTGCGCTCCTGGACAATCGTGAGCTGCCGCTGGATCGGCTGCTGAAGCACATTCACGGCCCCGATTTTCCCACCGGGGGAGTGATTCTCAATTCGGCCGAAGAGATTCGCCAGATCTACGCCACCGGGCAAGGGTCGATCAAGCTGCGGGGAACTTACGAGCCGCATCCCGATCGCCACAACGCGGTGCTGATCACGTCGATTCCCTACGGAATCGAAAAGGACGCCCTCGTCGAGCGAATCGGCGAGCTGATCGGCAAGGGGCAGGTACCGCAACTCGTCAACGTCAAGGACCTGAGCACCGACGACATCCGGGTCGTGCTCGAGCTCCGGCCGGGCTCGAGCCCCGACGCCGCGCTCGCTTATCTGTTCAAGAACACGCCGCTGCAGGTCAATTACAACGTCAACCTGACCTGCCTGCTGCCGGCCGCGGGCGCCGAGGTCGCTGTTCCCAGCCGGCTCGACCTGACGTCGATTCTCCAGCACTTTCTCGATTTCCGCATGGAAGTGGTGGTCCGACGCCTGCAGTTCGAGCTCAAGAACCTGCTCGAGCGAATCCATATCCTCGAGGGGTTCGCAATCGTCTTCAAGAACCTCGACGAGGCGATCCAGATCATCCGCAACAGCGACGGCAAGGCAGACGCCGCACCCAAGCTGATCAGGCGGTTCGAGCTGAGCGAGATCCAGGCCGACGCCGTCCTCGAGACCAAGCTCTATCGCCTGGGCAAGCTCGAGATCCGGGACATCCTCGATGAGCTGAAGCAGAAGCGGAAGCGGGCCGCCGAGATCAAGCTGCTACTCGACGACGAACCGGCGCGGTGGGAGATCATCAAGGCCGAGCTCAAGCAGATCAACAAGACCTTCGGCGAACCGCGCCGCACAAGCATCGAGGCTCCCACGGCCCCGATGGAGTTCCGCGAGGAAGATTACATCGTCGACGAGGACGCCTGGGTGATCGTCACTCGCGAAGGCTGGACCAAACGGCAGCGGTCGTTCACCGATGTCGCCAGCATCCGGCTTCGCGACAACGACACGGTGGGCTGGGTCTATCGTGCCCGCGCCCGGCAGACCATCACCTTTTTCACCGATCGAGGGATCGCCTACACCCTCCGGGTCAACGACATTCCGCTCACAACCGGCCATGGCGAGCCGATCCAGAAACAATTTGCTTTCGAGGACCAGGAGCACATCGTCGGGGTCGTTTGCCACGACCCGCGCTGTTTACCCGATCCCAGCAAGCACCCGCAGACTCCACCGCGCATGGTGCAGCGGCTGTTCGACGTCGATGCGGATGGCGATGCGTCGGATGGGACGATCGCCAGCGGCAACGGCCACGCAGACGGCAACGGCTCGGCTCCGGCCTTACCCCCGCCTCCCTACGCCATTGCCCTGACGGCAGGGGGCAAGGTCTTACGCTACTCGCTGGCCCCGCTGGCCGCGGTTTCCACGCGGAAAGGTCGAATCGTCGCCCGGCTCGATCCCACGTTCAAGGACGATCTGATCGTGGGTGTCGAGGCCACGGATGGTTCGGAAAACGTCTGCCTTGCCACCAGGTCAGCCCGCGTGCTGATCTTCCCGGTGACCGAGGCTAACGTTGTTGCCGGCGCGGCCCGCGGCGTTGCCGCCATCAAGCTCGAGGCCAAGGACCGGGTGATCGGCTTCATGCTGGCCAACAAGAAGCGCGAGGGTTTGACCGTGCGGACCAACCGCGGCGCCATCCAGATCGTCCGGGCTACCAAGTACCCGGTCACCGGCCGTGGCGGCCGCGGCTACGCGATTCTGCAACGCGGTTCACTCGAGTGTGTCCTGCCCAGCGAGGCCGAGCCCGTGCCTTCGCAAGAGCAGGTGGGGGATGCCGAGGCCAGGTCAAGGTCGGATGAGCCGAACAATCCGCCGGCGGGATTCGAGTAAGATGTCATAAACAGTCGGATGTTGGGCTTCCCGCAATTGCGTCTTGTTTCGGGAGTCTTGATGTGCCCAAGCATTATACAGTGAGCGATGGCGAGCTCGTGTTGTTCCTTTGGCCTGCGGAAGAGGGCGGATATGACGTTACCTCGCCTCTCGACCCGGCGCTCATCACACAGGCCGAAACCGTTGAAGATGCCTTCATCATGGCCCGGGACGCCTGGCAGATCTTGAAGTCGACCAGAACGAAGACATCCCAAGAACCTCGGTCCCAGGAAGGATAACTGATGTCACAGACACTGAAAGCCTTGGGCATTGACCAGCTCAGCGTAGCACAGCGGATTCTACTCGTTGAGGAGATCTGGGACAGCATTGTCGCGGAAGCAGAGGACATGCCCTTGACTGAAGCTCAGAAGCAGGACCTCGAGCATCGTCTTGGGGCCTATAATGAGAATCCCAACGCCGGATCGAGTTGGGAAGACGTCAGGGCTCGGCTTCGGGCGAAGACATGAGCATGTCCCTGATCATCACTCCCGCTGCCGAAGCAGACCTTGCCGAGGCGAAAGCCTGGTATGAGCGGCAGCAGGGAGGATTGGGCGAGGACTTCCTGCAGTGTGTGGAGGAGGCACTCGACCGCATTCGACTGCTACCTGAAGCTTACAGGGAGGTAGCCCCAGGCGTCCGGCGGGTTATTGTCCGGCGCTTCCCTTACGGAGTGTACTATCGGGTCGATCTGAGCCAGATCGCGGTCCTCGCGTTCTATCACTGCAAGCGTGATCCCAGGGGTTGGCATAAACTCCTTTAAAGTCGATTTCAATCAAGACCATGAGTGCCGCAAATAGACTCCTCGATTCCTGATGTTCCTTAAGGACGGAAGCTACTGGTCATGGCCAACGGATCTTCTACATATAACGCGAAATCGATCACGGTGCTCGAAGGGCTGGAGGCAGTCCGGCGGCGGCCGGGAATGTACATTGGCGGGGTGGACAAGGCGGGGCTGCATCACCTGCTCTGGGAAATTGTCGACAATGCGGTCGACGAGGTCATGAACGGCCACGCAACCCGGATCATCGTGACCTTGCTCGCCGACGGCAAGACCATCTCGGTGGCTGACAACGGGCGCGGAATCCCTGTCGATGTCCATCCCAAGTCCGGCAAGAGCGCGCTCGAGGTGATCTTCACAACCCTGCATGCCGGCGGCAAGTTTGACAATGACGCGTACAAGGTGGCCGGCGGACTACACGGCGTGGGTGCCAGCGTCGTCAACGCACTCTCGAAGAGCCTCATCGCCGAGGTTCGCCGCGACGGCACGACCTATATTCAGAAGTACCGGCGCGGCAAGCCGCAGGGAGATATCGAGCAGGGTGAGCCTTCGCGGGGGACGGGGACGACTGTCACCTTCATACCCGACCCCGAGATCTTCCAAGCGCTCGAGTATGATCCGGTGCTGATCGCCGAGCGGCTCGACGTCAAGACCTACCTCAACAAGGGCCTGGTGATCCAGTTCGTTGATCAGCAGAACAAGACAAGCGTGGAATTCCGCCATGACGGCGGCGTGGCCGACTTTCTCGATGCTATCAACGCCCAGCGCAGCGACCAGCGGGTCGCGACCCTGCCGTTTCTGCTGGAACGCGAGGAAGACGAGGACGGTGTTCGCTGCCACCTCGCCCTGGCCTGGACGGAGGCGACCGACGAAGACATCCGGTCGTTCGTCAACACGATACCGACCCGCGATGGTGGAACCCACGAGCTGGGCATGCTGTCGGCTGTCGGCACGGCCGTCCTGCGGTTCATGGAAACCCATGACCTGGTGAGGAAGGGAACCGAGATCAAGCGGGAGGACATCCGCGAGGGGTTCACAGCCGTGCTGGCCATCTGCGTGCGCGAGCCGCAGTTCCAGGGCCAGACCAAGGGCCGGCTGAACAACCCCGAGGTGCGGGCCCAGGTGGAATCGATGGTTCGCCCCGCGCTCGAAAACTTTCTACTCAAGAACAAGAGCGTGGGCGACGCCATCGCCAACCGCGTGATCCAGGCTGCCAAGGCCCGCGAGGCCAGCCGCGCGGCGGCCTCGCAGGTGCGCCGCAAGACCGCCATCAGCGGCCGGCTCAATCTTCCCGGCAAGCTCGCCGACTGCGACAGCACCGACCCGGAGTTCTCGGAACTGTTCATTGTCGAGGGCGACAGTGCGGGAGGGTCGGCCAAGCAGGGACGCGACCGCGACATCCAGGCGATTCTCCCGCTCCGCGGCAAGGTGCTCAATGCCGAGCAGGCGGGTAAGGCCAAGGTCCTGGACAACAAGGAGCTCACCGATCTGATCAGCGCCCTGGGATGCGGCATGGACGACCACTTTGACCCGGCCCGGCTCCGCTACGGCAAGGTCATCCTGCTGACCGACGCCGATAGCGACGGGCACCACATCGCAACCCTGCTGCTGACGTTCTTTTACCGGCACGTCCCCGGCCTCTTCGGCGATGGCCGGGTCTACCTGGCCTGCCCGCCGCTGTTCAGGATTAGCTGGGGCAAAGAGATCTTCTGGGCCTCCGACGATGCCCACCGCGACCGGATCCTCGGCAAGCTACCCAAGAACGCCAAGCCCAACATCACGCGGTTCAAGGGACTGGGCGAGATGCCGGCGAAGCTTCTGTTCGAGACCACTCTCAACCCCGAGACACGCCGGCTCCTCCGCGTTGTCATCAACGAGGACGATCGTCCCTACACCGATCGGACCGTCAGCGACCTGATGGGCAAGGAGCCGGAGGCGCGCTTCAAGTTCATCATGGAAGAAGCCTACACGGCCAAGGATATCGATATCTGACCGATGCGGTGCGGGACGCGGAAGGGTTGATGAAGCCGATGGCCACCAAGAGACGACAGATGCGCTGTCGCCGGTATCAGTGAGAGGACCAGCGTATCCATGGCGATCATCGAGGCCGTTGAACTGACCAAGACCTATCGCGTCTTCCAGAAAAAGGAAGGCGTGCTGGCGGCGTTGCGCGGGTTGTACAAACGGGAGTATCGCGAGGTCCGGGCCGTCGATGGGATCAGCTTCGCCATCGAGCCCGGCGAGATGGTCGCGTTCCTTGGTCCCAACGGCGCGGGGAAGACCACGACCTTGAAAATGCTTGCGGGATTGGTCTACCCGACCAGCGGAGAAGCCCGCGTTCTCAATTTTGTGCCCTGGGAGCGTGCCGATCTGTTTCGCCGCCAATTCTCGCTGGTCATGGGCCAGAAGAACCAGCTCTGGTGGGATCTGCCGGCGGCCGACAGCTTCCAGCTCCATCGCGAGATTTACTCGATCCCGCAGGCCGAGTTCGAGAAGACCCTGGGCGAGCTGACTGAGCTCTTGGGCGTGGCCAAGCTGACTCGACAGGCCGTTCGCGAGCTGTCGCTGGGGGAGCGAATGAAGATGGAGTTGATTGCCGCGCTGCTGCACGGGCCCCGGTTGCTGTTGCTCGATGAGCCCACCATCGGCCTGGACGTCGTTGCACAGGCGGCGATTCAGAAATGCCTGCGCGATTATCACGCCCAGCGCGGAGTGACAATGCTGCTGACCAGCCACTACATGCGCGACGTGGAGGCTCTCTGCGTTCGTGTGCTGGTGATCAATCACGGGGCGATGGTGTACGACGGGCCGCTCTCGGGAATCACCGAGCGGTTCGGCGAGTCGAAGCTGGTCAAGCTTCAGTTCGAGGGCCCGGCGCCCGAGGACCTGGGCCGATTCGGCCAGGTGGTGCGGCTTGAGGGACCGTTCGCGGACATTAGGATCGAGCGGTCGCGCGTCTCGGAGATTCTCAGCGCGGTCCTCGACCGTCATTCGCTGGCCGACGTGACCGTGGAAGACCCTCCCCTGGAGGAGATCATCGCCAAGGTGTTCGAGGAGGCACGGCTCGACCATGACGCCGCCTGACGGCTTGGCGGCGCCGACCGCCCCCGCCCCATCGTCTGCCGCCCCGCTGACGGTCGAGTCTCCTCTGCGGCAGTCGCCTCCACGCGGAGTGATCGCCACGCTCAAGAAACACACCAAGATCGTCCGTGTCTCGCTCTCGGAGCGGATGACCTACCGGAGCGATTTCCTGCTGGGAACGATTCTCCGCTTCCTTCCCCTGGTTACCACGATTCTGCTCTGGAAGTCGATTTACGAGAGCTCAGGTGCGTCCGAGCTGGCGGGGTTCCGCTACCGCGAGATGATCGCCTACCTGCTCTTGACCCACATCAGCCGGATGTTCTCGAGCATGCCGGGGCTGGCCGCCGGCATCGCCCGTGACATCCGTGAAGGCACGCTCAAGCGATACCTGATCCAGCCGGTGGACATGATCGGCTACCTTCTGTCCTACCGCCTGGCGCACAAAATCGCTTATATCACGATGTCGTTCCTTCCCTACATGGCTCTCTTCGTCCTCTGCCGAGGCTATTTTGACGGCTTTCCCGACGCTCTGACGATGGCTGCTTATGCCGTGTCGCTGGTCCTGTCGTTCCTTGTCGGTTTCTTCTTCGAGGCCAGCGTGGGAATGGTAGGCTTCTGGTTCCTCGAGGTGACGTCGCTGCTCTATATCGTGATGACGCTCAATTTCTTCATCTCGGGCCACATGCTTCCCCTGGACCTGCTTCCCTGGCCGTGGTTCACGATCCTCACGGCCTTGCCGTTCCAGTACATGGCTTACTTCCCGGCCGTGGTCTTCCTGCGCAAGATCACGGGCTGGAATCTCGTCCTGCACCTGCTGCTCGAGCTGACCTGGGCCGTCGTCTTCATGGTCCTCTGCCGCGGGCTGTACCGGCTGGGGCTGAAACGCTACAGCGCCTATGGAGGGTAAGCTGGTGCTTGCGACTGTCGCCAAGTATCTCAGGCTGCTGGCCCACCTGGCTCGCTACACGCTCAACCGCGAGCTGGCGTTCCGGGGCAACTTCCTGGTCAAGGTGTCGGTCGAGGTCCTCTGGCTGGGCATCATGATCGCCTTCTACCGGACCGTCTTCGCCCGGACAAGCAACGTGGCGAGCTGGTCCGAGCCGGACTACTTCTTCTTTGTCGGCTGCTACTTCGCGCTCAATGGCCTGGTCGAAACGCTTTTCTTCGAGAACTGCAACGAGTTTGCCGAGCTGGTGCGTACCGGCGATCTGGATTTCCTGCTGCTGCGGCCGATCGACGAGCAGTTCCTGGTCTCGCTGCGGCGGATCGACTGGGGCACGGCCCCGAATGTCTTGATGGGTGCCGCGCTGATGGTCATCGCGCTGGTGCAGAAAGGCTGGGAGTTCGACCTGGTGCGCGTTGTGACCTTCCTGGTCACGATGGCCGCCGGCACGGCGATCGCGTACAGCTTCATGCTGATCCTGACCACGTTCACGGTCTGGATGGTACGAAACCAGAGTCTGATGGAGATGTGGTGGATGTTCTCGAGCCTGGCGCGATACCCCAAGGAGA
>JAFAHT010000423.1 GCA_019237095.1 Planctomycetaceae bacterium | reverse complement strand
GATTCGGGTCCATTGACATCTGGCTGGCCGTTCTCGGGCGCGGATGCAAATTTCCAGTGATCGGCCGTCGACAGCAGGCGGATCAGAGATTGGAAATGATCCTCCCCGAGTGCCTCCTTGACCACGGCATCGTTGGAAATCTCCTCCGTCGGCCCTTGCCGTGCTGTTGTCAATGGACCCGAATCCTTACGAAGTTACTGAACCCGAACTGTTACGCAGTCTGAGGCATCCAAGGCTGGGCAGTTTCCTCCGGGACTACCCCTGATTCTCGGCGGTTTCTGGGACTTTGTCATCCGTCAGCTCGTCCTGTCAGCTCCTCCCAAGTCCAACAGGATGGCAATGGCTTGGACCTCAATCGTCACGAGTCCCCATCTTCTCGACCCTCGGTTTCCCCCACGACCGAGGTCCCTCGAACCGGCTCGTTCAAGACCAGATCTCTCTCACTTCGGCGTTGTGGACGGCTCCTCCAGGGCCGCCATTACTGAACAAAGCAACCAGTGAACATGAGCGGCGATCCTTTCCCTCAACGGCGGCTGCCCATGGTTCCCGGATCAAGCCCATTACTATCCCCCCTCCGCCGTCGTGAACGGCTCCTCCAAGGCCGTTTCACTGAACAGAACGACCACTGAACACGATCGGGGACGCCGTCCCTTGACGATGGCCTGCTCTCGACCCCGATCTCGCTCACGACTCTCGCTCCCCTCGCCGTGGACGACTCCTCCAGGATCGTCACGACTGGTCAGGATCCATCGATCACGGTTCCGATGACGTACCGGACTTTGACGCCACTCACGACCGCCCATTCAGGCTTTCCTCCAACTCCCGCAGGCGGTAGCTCCGGCCCCTTATGTTCAGCACGTGGCACGAATGGAGCAGGCGGTCCAGAATCGCCGCCGCGATGATCTCATCGCCTGCCAGCATCTCCGGCCAGTCCTTGATCGCCTTGTTCGATGTGATGCACAACGAACCACGCTGATACCGATAGCTCACCAGGCGAAAAAATAGATTTGCCTCCTCACGTGTGAATGTATCGAAGCCAACCTCGTCGATGATCACCAGCGCCGCCTTCATGTACTTCTTTCCCTTCAGGCGCGTCGGCGGCACCTCCGCGTCCTTGCGCATCGCGTGCAGCAGTTCGTCCAGGCGGAAAAACGCCACCGAGAAGCCGCACTCCACCGCCTTGACACCCAGAGAAATAGCTAAATGTGTTTTCCCGACTCCGGGTGGGCCCAGGATCAGCAATCCCTGCTTCTCCCGGAGCCAGGCACAGGTCGCCAACGCATCGAGCTTCGACCGCTGCACCGCCGGCTGGAACGCGAAGTCGAAGTTCCCCAGCGTCTGACCAGTCGGCAATCCCGACAGCCGCAGCGACGTCCGGACTCGTCGCTCCTCGCGGCGCTCCACCTCGCCGCGGAGCAACTGCTCCAACAGGGCCGGCGCGCCCAAGTCCTCCTTGACGGCCCGGGTCAAGATCGCGGGCAGGGCCTCGGCCGCGAACTCCAATCCCAGCTTCACCAGTTGGTCCACCAACGTCCCCAGGTCGGCCGTCGCCGCCTTGGTGGGCAACGCCGAGGGCCGCTCCGGCTCGTGCGATCCCCCTTTGGTCGTCATCGTGCCACCTCCGCCAGCGCGGCATACAGGTCCACCGGCCGGCGCTCCACCGGCAGCGTGGCGATCTCCTGGAGCTTCCTGGCCATCCGCCCCAGCGGCTTGGGCGGGATCACCCCTGCGGTCCCGGGACCTTCGTAGCACGCCGGATCGATCAAGATCCGTTCCTGGGTGTGCCGCGGGTAGGAGATCAGCACCGTGGCGGTCTGAGGATCGAGGATCTGCACGCGTCCCGAGCAACCGCGGACCTCCACCACGCGGCCCGTATAGATGAACGGTACCATATACGTACGTCCCTCGAAATGAACCGCACAATCCTTGTGTACCGGTGCCGTCTTGACCAGGTCGAAGGGCTCGGGCAACAACTCCGGCAGCGGCCGCAAGAACGGCTTCTCCACCTCCCAACTCGCTGCGACTGAGAGGCCGGTCGCCGGGCAGATCCGCTTGATCGCGCGGGCCGCCCGGTCCGCGTCGGTCCACGACTGGAGCCCACCCAGGCCGTCGAACCGCCGGCCGTGGACGTCCAGACCCTTGCAGTCGCCGACGCGGCGCTCGGTTTTCCCTTTCTGCTCGGGCGCACGAACCTCGCAGGCATCGACGTGAAAACCCATCATACGAGCATATACACGATATTGCTCGTTGATCTGTCCCCAGGCGCCGCAGCCGGTTGCAATGCCGGTCTTGAGGTTGTCGATCCGGTTGACCGCGGCCACACCACCGAGCCGGCGGTAGGCCTCGTTGTGGACGTGGTGCCAGGCGAGTTGGTCCATGGAGCGGCTCCAGACGACGGCCTCCTTGCGGCTGTGGCTGAGGACCATGACGAAGGCGTAGACCGTCGTCGGTCCGTCGGCGTCGCCGAGGTCGACCTGGCGGAACTCGCCCCAATCGCTCTGGGTCTGCGCCCCGGGCGGGGTCTCGACCCGCCGGAACGGGCGGACCGGAGGCCGGCCGTAGCGGCCACGGACGAACTTGCGGACCGACTTGTAGGAGCCGTCATAGCCGAGTTCGGCGCGGAGGAACTCGTGGAGGAGTTGGACGCTGGGCGGTCGCTGCGTGCCCAGGATCTGGGCCTGGGCGTGGGCCTGCCACCAGTGGGCGACGGCCTCGGCCAAGCCAAGCTGCTCGATGCGCGACGGCTTCTGCCGTCCATCGGCCGTACCTTCGCGGGTGCGGCGGAGGTGGTATCGAACAGCCCCCTCGGAAACGCCGAGGAGTCGCGCCGTCTGGGACTGCGACTGGCCTGTCTGCTGCAAGACCTCGATCGTCACGATTTGCTCCCTTGTGAGCTTTGCCAAGGTGGTGCCTCTCAGCGGGGCCTTGGATGTCCAAGACCAGCTTGAAAGCCCTTGGCTTGCCTGTCGATGGATGTTCAGCACGACGGTCGTACTGAACGCCTGTCAGGCTCGTAACGATTCGGGTTCGCTAACTCCCAGTTTTACGGGTTTGGTGACACCCGTGACGATTTGCCCCCGACCCGCGTCAAACCGCAATAGAAATGTCCGGTAGTTCCCTGCAATAGAAATGTCCGGTTGTGGCGGAAAGTGCGCCCCCATCCGGGAACGAAGTCGGAAGCACAAACCGAACGTCGAATATACACCGAGGAGACGCCCAAGGCCTCGGCAATAGCGCACTGACGCCAGCCCTGATGCTTCAGTTGCAAGGCCCGCAGCCTCCGCCACTCACGCCAGTCTCCAGGGGTGAAGCCCGCCGCTTCCTTACCCCTATTCTATCCCCAAGCAGCTTAAACTTCTTTCCGCGCCGATCAGTAGTTATGTCATACGTTCATATTCCGTACTTCCACTATTGTCGAATTTGACGCTCCTCCGTAGCCGCTTCACGAACACGTTCTCCTACGCTCGCCCTCGACCGTCTTGACTCACCGCGATCCCGGCCTCCTCCAAGCAGCGGGTGTATTCCCGCGCCGTGAACTCCGAATCTTGGTTGGTGTTGAAGATCTCCGGTCGGCTCAGCGAGAACGCCTCGTCCAACGCTTCCAGGCAGAAATGCTCCTCCAGCGTGTTCGGCAGACGCCACGACAGCACATACCGGATGTACCGGTCGATCACCGCAGCCGTACCCATGATGATATGCCTACTAGGCACATCCGTGATATCCGAACTCCACACTTCGTCGACGCGGGTCAACTCCCGATCGCGGAGCAAATAGCCTCTTGTAGGTCCAGCGCAGGGATGATTTCGCTCGACCTCGGGCCACGAGATCGACAAAATATCTCGATCGCCTCAAAAACACTATAAACAATAGATCCTTGCATGTCTCAATATGTACAGCAATCGATATTATACCTATGCTCGCTACATGAACTGCTTGGTTCAACGCGCATTTCCGTTTTTCCGCTCAGGCTCACTCCAACATGCATCTAATCCTACATAACCCCACCGGAACACTGCTGGACGCAAGCGATTTATCACACTAAATTGGATCTTGAAAGTTGAGCATGGTCATCACGTGATACTTGATTTCCCCGTAGTATCCGGTAATCTACGACACTCAAAGCAACAACAGTATCGGCGGCAAGTTCACGGCCTTAGCGACTTCCACGCAGAGGCATCACAAAAAGAGATGGAGCAGATGTCTCTTCTACGTGGTTCGTCAACTTCTTCCTGCCTAGATATGCTTACGGTGCAATGATTGCATGACGTTCCTACCACACGTTGTGATCAGGCTCCTGCTCCCGAACTCTCTACCGAAGAGGTGAGAGAACTCGCCGAGGAGAGGAAACTCCCGAGGGCTCCCAAGAAACCCGCAAAGTTTGTTGGTTCTCGCCGCGCGCACCGTTACCTTTTCGAGGTACGAAGCAACGGTGTGCAGTTATCTGTCAGATATGTTAAGTTCGACAGAGGTGTCGATAGATCATTACGAATCCTGCTCCGCCATTCAAGGGCGGCGTACTCACCTTCTGAGGAGAAGCACCATGGGACGCAATCCACTGGTACGAAGGCTGTTCCCGAACCGACAGATCCGCCGACAGAGACACGCGCGCCTGGAGCTCGAACGGCTTGAGGAGCGCTCTCTCCTGAGTGC
>JAFAHT010000244.1 GCA_019237095.1 Planctomycetaceae bacterium | reverse complement strand
CTGTCACACCGCGGCGTCGTGGAATATCCGCCCGAACTCACCACGCCGAAGGAACGGCGTTGACCACCTCACCGTTGATCCGATCGCAGGAAGACGGGAGGATCAACGGCTCATCAAGATGGAGGCACCGTGTCTGCTACTTCCAATGGACACAGCAGAGGGCCAGGTTCGAGAGCGCGTCGCCCCCGCCGTGCTGACGGGCGATGATATGGTCGATCTGGTGTCGCAGCCTGGAAGCGGACTGGGGGAGTTGACAGTACTCGCAGCGATGCCGAGCCCTCCGGCGCACATGCTTCTCCGCCTCCGTCATCGCTTGGCCTTGCGGTTGAACTCCTGCAGCGAAAGGCGGGCTTTGGACTGGAGGATCATGAGCTCGTTATTGACACGAAGATACTCTTCGAGCTCGGCTCTCTCTTCCTCGGACAGAGACCCCTCCGCGGCTTTCGTCGAGAGCAGATCAACGCGTTGTCTATCTTCCGCATCGAAATCGAGCATCAAGATGGCACGAGCAGCCTCAGGGGAGAGCGTTCCCTGCCCCGGCTTCACGACGCGGCCCCAAATGGCGGACGCTGTCCTGCTTGGACTAACAGTCGGTTGCATGGAGCATCCTCAAGTCAAGAGTCTCTGTCGATCCATCGACAAGTCCGACATACCCAGCCAAGAAGTCGACCAGATTCGATTCCAGTGGTTTCTCGGAGGGCGGTGCGACAGGGGGAGTGAATCCCGGGCGCAGTGTGTCGAAGGCAAGGAGCTCCGGGGTGGTTCCTTGCCGTCGCGCTTCTTCCACGAGGGGGCTCTCGATCTCGGATGGAAGCGTGGTGGTCGCCATTCATTCCTCCCAAGGGGATTGTATCTCAAAAGCCCTTTCTCATCCATCCCGGCTGCAGGAGTCAACCCATGAGCAAGGCCAGATCGGTAATAATCTTGTTGCTCGCGCTCATTCTGTCCGCCCATCCGCTCCCGGCCCAGGACGAGGCCTTTTCGTGGGGCGCCACGTGGTGTTCCTCACCACGAGCTTCCCCCGCCGCCGCCGAAGCCGCCGCCGCTGGATCCGCCGCCGCCGAACCCGCCGCTTGACCAGCCGTAGCCACCGCCCCGGCCGCTGCCGGTGTCGATCTGGACCCGCGGTTGCGTGGGAAACGTCCGGTTCATCATCCAGATCGAGCGATCGAGGTCGTTGACCAGCATCCAGGTCGAGAAATCCATCGGCCGGGCTGGCTGATACCAGTCGGGAGGCTGCCGATAGAGGTCGGCGAACGCCTTGCCCCAACGCTTCGACAGGCCGAAGATGATCGCATAAGGGAGCAATCGCTCGAAGACTCCCTGGCGCTCATTCTCCTGGAGATTGTCCACCTCGGCCCGGCGGATGTACTCTTGCAGTCCGGCGATCTTCTCCCAGGTAATCCGTCCCTTGCGTGTCTTCCGCGGCATGAACCGGCTGGTGATCACGACCGCGAGCACGGAGAGAACTCCAGCGATGATGACCGGAACGAAGAAAACCTTGCCGATCAGGTCGTACTGGATCATGCACGTTACGGCCAGCACCGCCAGGACAAGCAGGATTCCCAGCACGAAAGAGGCCCCCCGAACGGTCTCCGGGTTGCCATCGAAGTAACCTTCCTTGCTCAGACCCCGATAGAGATCGTCCTTCACCTGCGGCAGCACCGGGTAGAACTTCTCTTGAAGATCGCTCAGGGTGACGCTGCTTTTGCCGCCAAAGATCTTGTTGTACAGCCTTTGCTCGAAGTTCTTGAGCCCTTGCGGCTCCCTCAGCTTGATGAACCGGTAGTCGCTGCCCGAGGAGGGCCCGAAGTACGAACCGACCTCCTCGATCTTCAAGTAGCCGCGGACCGCCAGATCGATGATCGTGGCCGAGATGTCGCGCAGATCGACCTGTTCGTCGACGAGCGTGCCCACCTCGGCCGGCGTCAGGCCGTCCGGCGCCTCGTAGTTGACCACGATCGTGCCGGTGCCCGGCAGGTCGCGGCCGCGAAAGAACCAGAAGAAAAAGCAACCGGCCAGGGTCGCGGGGAAGACTGCGTAGGGAAAGTTATCGGCCAGCCACCAGGAGATTTCTTTCCTCCAGCCGGGCTGCGCGACAGCGTCCGCCGGCATCGAGATCTCAACCGTGATCCCTTCGCGCGGTTGAAGTGGCCCCGTGGTGAACTCCACCGTCCGCGCGTCGATGGCGCGCTTCGTGAAGTTCTTGCCCCGCGCGTTGAAGTAGCCGGTCCAGGCATCGTAGCCGAGCTCGAAATCGTTGAGATCGCGGGGAAGGTGAACTGTCACCTTCGAGGCGTCGATCGGCACCTGCCACTCGGTGCCCGTGGCGTTCCAGCGCAGGGTCGCGTAATTCCCGTTCTCCCAGGCATGGTTGCCCTCCCAGAGGATGGCGCGTTCGACCTGATAGCGCAGGCGGTACCGCCGACGTCCCTGAACCGTGTATTCAGGGCTGCCGATCCGGATTTTCATCAAATTTTCCTCGTACGAGACCGAGGTCTCGTAATCCCGACCCTCACCATCGTCCACCCCCCGGAACTTGACGCGCAGCGCGTACTGGTGCATGCCCACGGCGTAGCGGATCGGCATCTCGCGGAGGATGCCGTGTTTCGGAACCGAGAAATCGGCGTCGATCGTCTCGGTCACATCCAGGCTGGCGTCAGGGTTGATGACGAGCTGGACGTCGAAGTTGCGAATGGACCAGCCGCTATCGGCCCATGCCGGAGCCTGGCCAAGGGCGCAGAAGGCGACCAACCCCACCAGGACAGACAGGGCGTTTGACCGGTTCACGGTTCTCTCCTCCCCCTCGGTCTGACTCAGGCGGACTGGCCAGGACTCGAGCTGTCAGGAGTGGATTTGTCCGTGCCGGCGCCGGTGCCAACCTTGACGCTAGCGTCGAATTCGACGCGGGGCGCCGCTCGCTCGGCCTCGTCGAGCTGAAAATAGGT
>JAFAHT010000074.1 GCA_019237095.1 Planctomycetaceae bacterium | reverse complement strand
ATCGACCGTGGACCCCCGAACTCTACGCACAGCAGGCCCACGCCCCAGCCGCCCAGCTCCCGGAGGAGGACCTCGTCTTCTTCCTCCTCGATGTCGTACCCAAGCTCGATCTCGCTCCGATCCATGCCGTCTACCAAGACGAGACCCGCGGCGCTCCTCCGTTCGATCCCGCCATGATGACCTGCCTGCTCCTCTACGCCTACTGCGTCGGTGTCTTCTCCAGCCGCAAGATCGCCCAGGCGTGTGAGCGCAACCTGGCCTTCCTGGCCATCGTGGGCACCGAGCGGCCCGACTTTCGGACCATCAGCCAGTTCCGCAAGATCCACCTCGACGCCTTTGCCGACGTGTTCGTGCAGGTGCTCCGCTTGGCGCAGGCGGCGGGGTTGGTCCGCCTGGGCACGATCGCCGTCGATGGGACCAAGATGCAGGGCAACGCCTCGCGCCACAAGGCCATGAGCTATGGCTACATGACCCAGGAAGTCGGCCGGCTGCGGGCCGAGATCCAGGAGTTGCTCCAGCAGGCCCGGGACGTCGATGCCCAAGATGATGCGGCGTTGGGCTCGCGGCGGGGCGATGAGTTGCCCGAGGAATTGCGTCGGCGGGAGGACCGCCTGACGACGATTGAAGCGGCGATGAAGCGGCTGGAAGCCGAGGCGCGCGCCGCGGCTGACGCCGAACGGCAGCGGCGCGAGGACGCCGAAGCCCAGCGACAACGCACCGGGACGAAGCGTCGTGGTCGGGCGCCCGGTCCGATCGTGGAGACCCCCGCGGAGAAGGCCCAAATCAACTTCACCGAGCCCGAGTTGTCGATCATGAAGACCGCCAACAAGGGGTGGGATTGTTGTGGCAACGCCCAGGCCAGCGTCGATGACGGCTGCCAGATCATCCTGGCGTGCGAGGTGACGGCGGAGTGCAACGACAAGCGCCAGGCCGAGCCGATGGCGCAGGCCACCCGTGGCCAACTGGACCAGGCCGGCATGGCACCGGCTGCGGATGAGACCGGGGAGCGGCCGCTGATCCCGGCGGTGTTGGACACGGGCTACTTCAGTGAGTCGGCGGTGGCGGCGCTGGAGCGTGCGGGTTTCGATTCCTACATCGCGACGGAGCGGCAGCGACACCACGGTGCGACCAGCGCCGCGGCGTCGGAGCCGGCGGTCGCGCCCGCGACAGCCAAAGAGAAGATGCAGGCGAAGCTGAAGACGACCGCGGGCCGCGCCGTCTACGCACGGCGGAAGGCGATCGTCGAGCCGGTCTTCGGCCAGATCAAGGAGGCGCGGGGCTTTCGCCGGTTTCTGCTGCGTGGCCTGGACCAAATCCGTGGCGAATGGCGGTTGGTGTGCTTGACCCATAATTTGTTGAAGATTTGGCGTTATGGAAGTGGTTTTCTCCGTGGTTCACGCTGCGCTCTGATCAATTGATCAGAGCGGGCAAGAAAAGTTGAAAGGGCGGAGGCTGGACTAATTCTTGGACGGCCTCCTACGTACTACTCCGTTAAGTTACGGAAGTCGTTTAGCGACAATGGCTTGTGGATTGCTACTCGTGATCGAATCTTGGCAATTGCATGTATCAAGCGTGACGCAAATCCTTACCGTGCTAGGTGTTGCAACTCTCGACAGCATGCATGTACCCCCAATCCCTGCTGAAGCTTAACGGAGTAGTACTAGTGTCCCGTCAATCTTCGATTGACAGGTTCTTGAAACTGGAAGTCCTGGGTATTCAAGAAATTCCGGCGAGCGCTGCCTGTCAATTGAAGATGGACGGAACACTAGGGGCGTTTTGTCTGTGGGAACCCCGCGTTGCTCGGATTTGTCCAGGCAATTTACGGTACATTTGCTCAGATAATGGAAACGCGAGTCAAGGCGCTGACAATACTTCTGTCCGCGCTGGAGGCGTTTTGTTTTGTCTGTGCGAACTCCGCGTTTCTCAACAAATCTCAACATTTTACGGTCCATCTGTTCAGATCAGGGAGACCCGGCTCGGCGCGCGGCAGCGACGGCGGCCCCCGATGGTTCACTGCGGTAGTGTACCCACGCCCCACGCCTCCAGCGGCCAGTGGCCAGTGAAGACGAAGCGAGCGCGTGCTCGGAGCTGCGCCTCGGTTGTCACCCGAAAACGCCCGTCATTGAACCGTACCCCGTTGATCTGTGGGAGACGCGCGCAAGGCCCGGGAGGGACTTCTCAAACCTCGTCGTCCGGCCATCCTTCGTAGTCTCTGTTTGTTCTGTCCGCTCACGCATCTGCGACAAGATCCCCAGGCTGTCGGCAAACCTGACGTGATCGGCAAAAACCGCAGGATCCAGTCAAGGGTCAGGGAAAAAGTGCCGAAACGTAGAGGGAGGGTCTGATGAAACCAGGCCCAGCGCAATCAGGGCCCGGGCCACATATCAGCCAGGTTCGCGTCCGCATCTTCACAGTCGATCTGGAGAGAGCGCGATGAAAGTCTCGTTGCCAGGACGGAGAGGCGGGGGGGCCGTGGCCCGCCGTAGCCGTCGGGACCGACGGGCGGATCGGGCGAAGTTCATACCCGAATCAGAGTATCTGGAGGCCCGCCTGCTTCTGTCGAGCGCAGCGCACGTCACCCACGCCGATCTCCTCTCGCCGCCCGCCGTCGAGGTGGCCAATGCCACGGCGGTGCTGGAGTCCCGTGCTGGTCAGGATTTCCAGAAACTGTCCGCAGATCTCCAGCGGCTCGAGCAGGCCTCTGACGTCAGGCCGGGGCAATTCGCTCTTCTGGAGCATGACGCCACCACGATGGACCTGGCGATCAAGTCGTCGTCTGAACTCGCTGCGAAACAGTCCTCACTGCAGCTCGACGCCTTGCAGAACGTGCTCGACCAGTCATTTCTAGCCGCCAGCAACACGAGAAGCGGTTGGGATCAGCTCGAGCAGAAAGTCTCGTCAGATCTTTACGGCGTGGACGTCAATGACGTCTTCAATCAGGCGGAGGTCGCCGCCATCATGCCCAATGGGGTCATCTCGAATCAACAGGTTCAGGATACCTACGACCAGATGAAAGTAATCGCCCGCGAAGCCCATGTTACGAGGGCGGAGCACGACCAGATCGTAACCGACGAACAGGCCATCGTACAGGATCTGGGACCAGCTCCCGAAATGAACCTGGGCGGCGCCGTTCCTCGCGACCCGCTAACAGTCTACCTCGACAGCCAGGTCCCCAACTTCGTCCACGCCCCCACCATCGTCCGCAGGCGCTGAGCCGGCTGTTTCGAGTTCGCTATGCCTTGATGCGTGCCCCCTGGATCTCGACCGGAACACCGTCGCGGCTGAAAAACCCTCCTCGGCACCTGCTCCAAGAGCAACTCGCAAGGTCGATCTTGATGGCAACGACTTGATTGTACTGCTCTCGATGGTCGCTGCAACGATGGCCCTCGTCCCGGATGATGCAAGATGTCCGCTCTCATGTCGATCTCACTGACGCAGAAGTTGAAGCACCTCATGAGGCCATCGATCAGACTCGAGATGGGAGATCCGACCTTGGATCTCGACGGCTCGTTCGCGGCCCAGGATGGGGTCGACCAGATCGTGGAACTTGGCGGCAAGCTGGGCCTCGGAGAGTGGGTTTTGAGCGTGGCCGGGGGGATGCGACAGCTCGCGAACAAGCACGGCGCCGTCGGTAAGGGTCACGGTGACGCGGTTGGGAACGGCCGCAGGGTAGCGGGCAGAGAGTGAGGGATCTTCGATGACCGTGGTTCGGCTGATGAGGTCGTTGAGAAAAGGGTCATTCAAGCGTTCCGGAGTGAACTGGGCGGCCGAGACCTTGCCGTCCACGAGGGCGACCACGATGCAGTAGGGAAGGCTGTGGTCAGCCGTCTCGCGGGTTCTGGGACGCCACTTCTCGGGGTCCTTGGCGATGATCTCGAGGGCCGTGCGGAAGGTGGCGATCTCGATGGACCGGATCCGCCGGGGGTCGCCGATCTCGGGACGAAGCTCGAAGGCCGCGGCGATCGCCGACTGGCAGTGATACTCGGCCGGGACGAACTTGATCGAGGTCTTCGGGAACATCCAATCGGCGGCAAGCGGGCCTCCCAGTTGAGGCAGATCGAGCGGGCCGGAAACCTGCTGAATGAACCCCATCTCGCCTTCGAAGAGGGGCGAGGGGCCGGTCATGCCAAGGGAAGCGAGCTGGGCGGCGAAGACGCCGTTGCGGGCGGCGAAGGCGAAAGCGCAGCCTTTCCACATCGAGAGTTCCCCGTTGCGTGTGAGCCGCAGTGCCGTGCCGGTCGTACCGGCGATTCCCAGCGCATGGAGGGTCTGGTCATGATCCAGATGCCCCAGCCGTGCTGCAGCCAGGGTTGTCGAGATCGAGCCGTAAGTCGTGTGGTCCCAGCCTCGGGCGCGGATGCAGGCCGCGTCGCAGAGACGGCACTGGACCTCGTAAGCCACGGCCGCGGCCGTGATCCAGTCCGCGCCGCTGGCTCCGGCCGCTTCCCCGGCCGCCATCACCGCGGCCCAGTTGTCGCTGGGGTGCGCCGGTTCGAGCGCGAGGTACGTGTCGTTGCAATCGAGGTAACGGATATGCACACCGTTGGCGAACGCGGCCCAGTCGGGTGCGGACTGGCCTCCGCCGATGAGTGTGGCCGAAGGATCTCCCTGGATTCGCGAGGCAAGGCGGCGCGCGATCTTCGGCGCGGGTTCGTCGAGTGCGCCGATCGCGCACGCGAGCGTGTCGAGCAGCCGCCGCTTGGCCTCCATCACCACCTCGGCGGGCAGATCCTCGAATCGGGTGTCGAGGGCAAAGTCCGCCAGCCGATCCGTCAAGTATGCACACATCGCGGGGAGCTCGCTGGGGCGGCCGCGGCGGTGCAGACAACGCGGTCATGCACGGTTCCGCGCACCTCTCCGGAGTTTAGCAGCCAGTTCCTCGAGCCGCCAGAGAATGATCTGGCCCGCTCATCGCGGCAAGGCCGGCAGCAGCTCGGGCTGCGGGACGGTTGCGGTGGCTGTGGCCGTGCCGGAGCGCTGCACCGTGCCTTCGCGCCCGGCCCGGGCGGTCTCGCCCGCGAGGCCGATGTGCTCGCGCAGGATGCGGTGAACCTCCAGGATCGCTTCCCCGTCTTTCTGGACGCCGTGGTCCGAACGCACGACCTTTTCGGATTCGACTCCGTCGAGATGGGCGCTGCGGTAGGGCACGACGCCATCGGTGCTATCGTCCACTCCGCCGGGCCGCAGCGAGCCGATGATCGAATGGTAGGCAACCCCCGGTCCCGGCTTCATGGCCAGCAGGGATTTCAAGATCGGCGAGCTGGGATCGAGCGTCTCGATGCTGGTCGGGAAGCGGCGGAAGCGGCGACGGTCGAAGCTGTCGGGGTTGTCCTTGACCAGTTGATAAAGCAGCTTGGCGACATAGTCGGGATCGTTGATTAGTCCCGCCCCCACCCGGCCGACGACCCCGCGCGAGAGGTCGGAGCCGCGGTGCGGCGTTGCCAGGAACACAACTCGGCTGACAAACGGCAAGGGTTCGAAGAGGAGCAGCCTGCGCAGCTCGTCGAGCACGTTCTTGGGACCCAGAATCTCGTCGAACGATCGATCGGAGTAGAGACGCCAGAGCTGATCTCCGCTGGAGACGGTCATGAAGTGGCTGAGCAGTCCGCCCATGCTGTGCCCGAGCAAAACCGTGCGATCGAAGGCGGGATCGCGGCCGTCGGGGTTAAACGTCATCTTTACCTGGCTGAGGGCGTCGCGTAGGTTGGCGGCCGCGATCGGCATCGGTACCCCGGTGGGATACATGTAGAGCATGAACTGGTATTGTTCCTGGATCGCCGGATCGCGCAGCAACTCATTGAGCATGGGGATCCAGGCCAGCGGGCTAGAAATCAATCCATGAACCATGACCACGGGTATCTTCCCCGGCTCGTAGGGCCGGATCATCAGCAGATTGGCCCGCTGCAAGCCTTGCTCGGGACGGAGCAGGCCGGACCAGCGGAACTTCTCCAGGTCGGTCCGCGACCACATGTAGGCCAGCGGGGTGGTCAGGTCGGTCTCCAGGGCGATCCTGTTCGGCGGTTGGCCCACCGCCCGCTCGCGCACCGGGTCCTTCAGCTCCAGCGTGCATTTGCGAGCCTCGTCCACCGTCTCGCTGGAATCGCGCAGCCGCGAGTTGGGAGCGAGGAAGGCCGTGAGCGGGAAAGCCATCTCGTCCGGGTAGAACCGCTCCTGGGGGGGCCGCTCGTCTTTCTTCGGGTCGGTGATGCGAACACCGATCAAGGGCACCCCAAGGCCGTACTGGCTGTGGCTGGTGGCCAGCCCGGAGACCTCGAAATCGGATGCCAGAATCAACTTGTGAACGTCGGATGGGGTCCAGGGAGAGTCGCGGAGCACGACCTGAAGCACCTGCTCGTGGCCGTGAACCTTCAGCTTGATCACCCCTTGCGGATCGATCGGGTCTTTCGACTGAGCTGCGCGGATCAGCCGTTCCAGCCCCGCGTTGTAGATCTCGCAGGCCAGGCGAAACCTCGGGTCTGACGGTCCCCGGCCGGCGGCCAGCTCGGCGTCGAACAGGTAATCATGCGCATAGCCGACCGCATCCAGAAACCGGTCGATCGCCTGGGCGCTGCGCCAGCGGTCCTGCTTCAGGCCGTCGACCCAGGAGAGCTCGGCAAGCGCATAGACAAGCTCGGCATCCGGATTCTTGCGCGCCATCTTCTCGAGGCTGAGGAGAACATTGTTCACGTTCCTCTGCCGACGGTAGGCCCGCTCGAGGTCGTAACGCTTGAGTGTCTCGAGCGTCCGCTCGCTGGGCCGATCGATCCCGGCAACGCTGTGCTGGAACGATGAGAACCCGCGATCGCCGCGGCTGGGCTGGATGGTGATATCCGACCAGCCCAAAAGCGCGGAGAGAAGAACGACCACGTGAGCGGTTGCCATGTCGGGTCACTCCCTCGACCCAGAGTCCGTATCTTTCGCGGTTCGCTTCCGACCACACGTCCATGTTGCCCGGGCCGGCGTCTGCGAGAGCGAGAATGATGACGTGGAAGTCAAGTCCGGTCAATCCCGGTCGTCGAGCTTTCGGCTCGACGGATCCCGTCTCTAGCTCGCTTTGGCGGCGTGCGTCCAGGCCAGGTACTGATCGATGATCGTCTCGATCGGGCCGTCGGCCACGAGCTGCCCTTGCCGCAGCCAGAGGCCCCGCGTGCAGAGCTGGCGCAAAGAGTTCATGTCGTGGGAAACCAGGATCACGGCGTGCGAGCGGCCAAGCAGCTTGAAGATGCGATCCTTGGCCCTTTCCTGGAACGCCGCGTCACCAACGCCAAGCGCCTCGTCGATGATCAGGATCTCGGGATCGATCTCGGTTGCGATGGCAAATGCGAGCCTCATGTACATTCCGCTCGAATAATACTTGAGCGGCAGATCGGCGAACTCGCGCAACCCGGTGAACTCGTGAATTCCCTCGACCTTGGAGAGCATCTGGGGGCGGGTGAAGCCGAGCATGGCTCCGTTATAGAGGATGTTGTCAAAGCCGGACAACTCGGCATTGAAGCCGGCGCCCATCTCGATCAACGGTGCGACGTTGCCCCGAACCTCGACCGTCCCCGAGCTCGGCGGATAGATCCGCGCCAGGAGCCGCAGCAGCGTGCTCTTGCCGGCTCCGTTGCCGCCGACGATGCCGACGCGTTCGCCGTGGTTGATCCGCAGGTTGATGTTCCGTAGCGCCCAGAACTCGGAGACCGGAACCGGCGACTCGCGCCTGAGCACCAGGTCGAGCACCGCGCGCTTGAAGGAGTACTGCTTGTCGGCGTAGTTGATGAACCGGAGCGACACGTCGCGAAGCTCGATCAACGGCACCCCTGAGGATGCGCGGTTGCGCGACCCCGGGCCGTGCGACTCAGAGTCGGAATACCATCTTGTCTTCTTGCGACTTGAATATGGCATATCCGATCCCCAGGCTCGCCAACGCGATCACAATGGCGAGAAGCCATGAGCTGAACTGCGGCCATTTGCCGAAGTAAACGAGGTCGTGGAACAGCTCGATGAAGTAGTAGGCCGGATTGAGTCGAAATCGCCATTGCGTCGCCGCCGGAAAATCCTCCGCTCGGTAGATGATCGGCGTGGCGAAGTACCAGGCCTGGAAAAAGACGGTGACTAAATGCCCGCAGTCGCGGTAGAAGGTGTTCGCCGTCGCGACAATCAAGCTCAGCCCCAGAGTGAAGGCCACGAACAAGAGAATGGCCGCGGGCAGAAGAATCATCGGCAACGAGGGCCGCGCACCCAGCGGCCAGAGAAGCAGGAACAGAGAGCCCATCGACAAGAGCAGCGTCACCAGGTTGATCAAGATTCGAGCCAGCGGGAAGACCAGCTTGGGAACGAATATCTTCCGGATCAACGCCTCGTTCGCGATGATGCACAAGGCACACTCATTCACGCTACCACTCAGAAAACCCCAGGGGACCATCCCCGCAAACAGGTATATCGGATAGTTCTCGATACCGCGAAAAAGAAGCGAGAAAACCCACGACAGGATCGCCATCATCAGCAGCGGATTGAGCAGCGTCCAGAAGAAGCCAAGGACCGATCGCTGATAGCGGACCCGAAGATCCTGGATCACCAGGTTCTGGATGACTGGCCAGAACCGCGGCAACTGCACGCGATCCTCGAGCAGCCGCTTCCTCCAGAGACTCGGCGCCCGGGGCGCGGGCGCGGAGGGGAACGTCTCGGTCTGCGGTGTCGAGGAACTCGTGCAAACATCCATGTTTCGAGTCTTCCCATCCACTCCGCCGGATCCCTTCTCGACCTCGGCCCTGACGCGGCGGCATCTTACGGACATCGCCCGGTTCGCGAAAGATCAACCGGAAGATTCGCCAGGGCCGTTTCGTTGTCGGAGCGGGATTGAGACTTCCCGCTGATCTCCACCGAACTCGAGATGACCGGTCATAATAACCCAAAGCGCCAGCGAGGGTTCCGCGAGCCATAGGTTTGTGCTAACGCAGCAGAACCCTTGCTGGCGCGTCGGGTTAATATTCGAGACGACCGGCGGCCTATTTTGAGATAGCGAACCGACCCGGCTGAGGGTGGAGATCAGCGAGGACTGTCCCGGGATTGGCGGTGTTTCTTGAGACCTCCCTGGCTGAACCTGAGGGCGTCGGGCCGATGCTGCCTGGCGGCAAGCTGCTCGATTCACTGGGCTGCTTCGCCGCGCGCCATGGCCTCGGGATCGTCTGGGCACGCGTCGAGGACCATCCGCCAGAGCCGCTGCTCCTCGGCCCGATCACCGCGTTCTTCGGCCAAGACGGCGAGGTTGCGTATGGTGTGGTGGCCGTAAATGCCCTGGTCGACGCTGCAGAACTGATCGGTTCTTTCTCGCCACTCGCCACTCCCCATGAACTCCCGCATTCTCTGAACGCTAGTTCACTGGCCGTGAGGGCGCCGCCGAGGGCGGCACGATGGGTTATTCCGAGCCACGCGCCACGCAAGACTCGCTTCCGGCTGCTGGTCCGGCTCTATCGGACGGGATGGGTTACCCGCAAGATTGCCGACGAAAGGTTTCTCGCTTCAGGATGCTCTGCTTTCCTGAGCTTCTTGGCGCGATGGGTGGTCTGTTCCGCTTGCTTGCCCCGTTCTCTGCTGTCAGTGACGACACCTCTTCCCCGCCAAACCAGACAAACAGTTGCCTGAGAAGACAGTTGCTCCGGCTGGATCGCTGGGACAAGCTAATTTGATGCAGCCGATCGTCGATGATGGCATCAACGACCGGGCGGGCTTTGGGGTCGGGCGGGCTTTGGGGTCATGGGGCGGGCTTTGGGGTCAGACCGAGTTAGAAGTTAACTTCTAACTCGGTCTGACCCCAAAGCCCGCCCCATGACCCCAAAGCCCGCCC
>JAFAHT010000558.1 GCA_019237095.1 Planctomycetaceae bacterium | reverse complement strand
AGGACTCTTGACCAACGACGCGATGGTCGTGGCGGTTATGAAGGCGAACGGGCTCACGAACCTTGCCAGTAACGATGCCGACTTCGATCGGGTACCGGGACTGACCCGTTATGCACCGGCTTGAGTCCATGAGCCGCGTTGTTCTAGAAAAACCGTAAAAGAAAGTTAAGCCGGAAGGAAACCGCTCTGGGCTGGGTTTCAAGCCGGGCACACACGTGGTGGCGCGGAGGCAGCATGAGCTTGGCGAACGAATGCCCTTGCTTCGCTCCTTGAAAGCCCGCTTGTTCATCTGCTACATTCCAGGCCGGTCGTGCGTGACCTTCGGCAGCAACCGGTTGGAAGGGTTGCGGTGATGACTTCAGATGAAGAGATCCTCTGCGAGGCCGAGGAAATAGAACGGCTGATTGCTGGCATGGGGCGAACGATCTGGGACGGACGCCGTCGCGATCTGCCGTTCTACTTGATCGGCGTGCGGACCCGCGGTGTTCCACTGGCTCAGCGTCTGGCCCAGGAACTGACTCTCCTGGCCGATGACGAGGTCGTCGTGGGCGCGGTGGACATCACGCTCTATCGGGACGACCTGGGCCGCGGCCGCCGCTGGCCCGTGCTCCGCGGCACGGAGATCGCTTTTCCCGTGGACGGTGCCGAGATTGTGCTGGTCGACGATGTTCTGTTCACGGGACGAACCGTTCGCGCGGCGCTCAACGCGATTTGCGACCTGGGCCGACCGGGACGGATTCGACTGGCCGTGCTGGTTGATCGCGGACATCGTGAACTGCCCATCCAGCCCGATTTCGTGGGACTGCATCTGCCGACCGATCGCAGCGATCGCGTTCGGGTGCGGCTGCATCCGCTTGATCCCGTGGAAGAAATCGTCCGCGTCGTGGCTGCTTCCCGCCCTTCACAGCCTGACAGGAGCCCTGTGCCGTGACCATTGCATCGCCAACCAGCCCGAGTTCCGGTTCCGGCACGGCGTCGGTTGCCGCCCCCACCAGCCCTCTGTCAAGCTGGACCCGAAAGCATCTGCTGGGGCTGGAGGACCTCTCCGCCGCTGAGATCATGGCCATCCTGGAGACGGCCCAGTCGTTCGCCGAGATATCGACGCGGAGCCGCAAGAAGGTTCCCGCGCTGCAGGGACGCATCGTCTTCAACCTCTTTTTCGAGAACTCGACCCGGACGCGCACCAGCTTCAGCCTGGCCGCCAAGCGGCTTTCCGCCGACACCCAGGACTTCTCCACCAGTGCCTCCAGTCTCTCCAAGGGAGAGACGTTCATCGACACGGCCAAGAACATCGAGGCGATGGGCGCTGATGTGATGGTGGTGCGACACCCGACGCCCGGCGCGCCACATCTGCTGGCCCAGCACGTGAAAGCGTCGGTCATCAACGCTGGCGACGGCGCTCACGAGCACCCCACGCAGGGGCTGCTCGATCTCATGACCATCCGCAAGGCGAAGGGCCGCATCGAGGGGCTTACTGTCGGCCTGCTGGGCGACATTGTCCACTCGCGCGTTGCCCGTTCCAACATCTGGGGGCTCACCAAGCTGGGGGCCCACATCATTCTCTGCGGTCCTCCCACGCTCGTGCCCCGGTCGATGGAGCGCCTGGGCTGCGAGGTCGCCAACCGCCTTGACGACATCCTGCCTCGATGCGACGTCGTCAACGTGCTGCGCATCCAGTTCGAGCGGCAGCAGGTAGGGCTCTTCCCATCCGTGGGCGAATACTCTCACTTTTATATGATGACTGAGGAACGAATCAGGCTCGCCAGGCCCGACCTGCTGCTTTTGGCGCCCGGGCCGATCAACCGCGGCGTCGAGTTGACCCCCGAGGTCGCTGACGGCAGGCACTCGGCGATCCTCGACCAGGTCACCAACGGGCTGGCAGTCCGCATGGCAGTGCTCTACCTTCTGAGCGGGAAGATGGAGGCCAGGACCACGCAGACGAATTGACTGCTTCAGGTCGCTTCGCCGGCTCCGCCACAGGTCAGATCCCTCACGCCGCACCCCACGATCAGAAAGCCAACAGCCATGGGCAAACTCGCCTTGCCAACCATCCAGATTGCGGGGGGCCGGATCATCGACCCCAGCCGGGACAGCGACGAGATCGGCGATCTCTGGATCAGCCGGGGCCACATTCTGCCGACCGGGGCAAGCTACGAAGAGGCCGAGATCGTCATCGACGCCCGCGGACTGATCGTCTGCCCCGGCTTGATCGACGTTCACGTCCACTTGCGAGAGCCAGGCAACGAGGAGGATGAGACCATCGCCACGGGTGCCGCGGCCGCCCTGGCGGGAGGGGTGACATCGGTGGCCTGCATGCCCAACACGATTCCCCCCATCGACAGCCAGGCCGCGGCCGAGTTTGTCGTGCTCCAAGGCCAGCGCGCTCGTCAGGCCAACGTCTATCCCGTAGGCGCCGTGAGCAAGGGCCGCAAGGGCGAAGAACTGGCGAGTCTTGGTCAGCTTGTCGCCGGTGGTGCCGTGGCCTTCACCGACGACGGCGCACCGGTCGCCTCGGCTGCCCTGATGCGCCGCGCCCTCGAGTACTCCAAGATGTTCGACCGCGTGATCATGCAGCACTGCCAGGTGCCCGAGCTCACCGTGGGCGGCGTCATGAACGAGGGTTTCGAGTCGATGCGACTCGGACTTGCCGGCATGCCAGACGCCGCCGAGGACATCATGGTCGCCCGCGACATCCGCCTCGCCGAGATCACACGCGGCCGGCTGCACATCCAGCACATTTCGACGGCTCGCTCCGTCGAGCTGGTCCGCGAGGGCAAGCGACGCGGGGTCAAGGTCACCGCCGAGGCCTGCCCCCACCATTTCACACTCACCGACGAGCGGCTCCGCACGTTCGACTCCAACTACAAGATGAACCCGCCGTTGCGTACCTGGAGTGATGTCGAGGCCGTGATCGGTGGCCTGAAAGACGGCACGATCGAAATCCTCGCGACCGACCACGCCCCGCACGCTCCCGAAAAAAAGATGAGAGAGCTGGACCTGGCCCCCTTTGGCGTCATCGGCCTGGAAACGCTGGTGCCGATCGTCGCCACGTACCTGGTCGATCCCGGCCACCTGTCGTGGCCCGAGGCGATCCGCAAGCTAACCATCAACCCGGCGCAGTTGCTGGGAATTCCCAAGGGCACCTTGAAGCCCGGAGCCGATGCCGACGTCACCTTGATCGATCCCACGGCGAGGTGGACGATCGATCCGTCCCGGTTCCGTTCGCGGAGCCGCAATTGCCCCTTCGCCGGCTGGGAGGTTCGCGGCCGCGCTCACACCGTGATCGTCTGCGGCGAGGTCCGCTATACCCTCGGCGGCATTGTTCAACAGGCCGGGGCGCTGGTTGCGTCTTGACACTCGGCGGATCGCAGTCCGTTTCCGGCGGCCAGGGCGTAGAGGATGGCGCGGTCGGGGCCGGTCTTGCCGATGCCGCGGGAATAACCGGCAGGATTGCCGCTGGTGCCGGGTGGCCAGGGCGGACGGAGATACTCAGGTTTCGGCGTTGGGCGTGGGTTTGCCATCTGGGCCCTTTCCGGTGCGCGCACCGGATAGCGCACCGGAAACGTGCACCTGGTCAACGAGGTCTGAGAGTGGGCGCCAACTTGCTGGGCCGCAACCTCGACGGAAACCAGATCGCGTGCAAGTACCGAACATGCGCTGGACATGCGGATCTCCTGTTTCGTGATGGTGTCAAACGTCAGGCGGGGAAATCTGATAATCTGATTGCCTACTAGAGTTTACGACCAGGCCTGAGCTTTCCCTCAGAGCCGCGCGCGAATCTGGCCACAACAGCATGCGCCAAAACGGCTCAAAAGTTCTGCTACGCGCAACAGTACGGCACCGTCCGAAAACAGGCGACTTGCCATCTGTATGGCTTGACACCTGCGGGTCCCTCCCATA
>JAFAHT010000467.1 GCA_019237095.1 Planctomycetaceae bacterium | reverse complement strand
TCGATCCAGGCCACGATGTCCTCGGTGGTGAGCCGGGGGCCTTTCTCGGCGCAAAGTTCTTTCAAGCTGGCCACGATCTCCGCAGGTCCCATGCCTGTCTCCTCGCAAGTCTGGCCGGTCCAGGCGAGTGGCGAGCATAGGCCTCCTTGCCCTGCCCATCTCTTGGTATTTATTGTGACTCCGAAATCCTTGGACTGGCCAATTCTAGCCACCTCAAACCCCCATGTCGATGCACTCCCGTCCAATTTGTCCAGACCTTCAGGAGACACAACGCCACGGGATTCGCCGGTTCCAACCAGGGTTCCGCTGGACCATTCCCGAAGGCCACGGCGGTGTCTATAAATGAAAGCAGAGCCGTTTCGTCTGAGCCTGAGTCCATTCCCAACGAGATGATCTTTCGCGAGAGTCCCGGAACCATGCGAGCGCCAGCGCGGTGGATGTTGATGTTGTGGTGGCGGGTCTTTGCCGGCTGTGCCTGCGCTGGCCTGGCATGTATGGCTCCGCACGGGTGGGCAGGTTCGACACCCTCCGATCCGGGTGCGGCCGAACGCGGCCGGCTCGCGCTCTTGCAGCACAGCTACCTCAAGGCAGAGTGGAAGATCGATGCCTACCGCAACGCGGGGAAGCTTTGGGGCAATTCGGCTCCGGATCCGGAGAAGGACCCCGAAGGCTATGCCCGAGCATTCGCTCTCCATTACGGGCTGCACCCGGCACCCTATCCCAATGAAGGGTTGCCCATGGGCCTGCGGTGGTCGCAGCAGCCGGACGGTACGAAGACCGGCATTCAGTTGGACTGCATGGCCTGCCACGGCGGCTCGATCGGCGGCAAGAGCTACGTGGGGTTGGCGAATACCCAGGTGGATTATGACCTGCTCTTCGGCGACCTGTTCCGCGCCGAGGGCAGGCGAGTGCCGCTGTTGCCGTTCACCATCAACACGGCGCGCGGCACGACCAACGCCGGCATGATGGCCGTCTTCCTGTTGAGCATGCGCAACCCGGACCTGTCGCGGCGCAGGTTCCCGATGCTCCTGGGCGCCAATCTTCCCGAGCTCGACGCCCCTCCCTGGTGGAATCTCAAGCACAAGAAAACGATGTATTACGACGGCCGCACCCCGGCCGCCTCGGTCCGGGCGAACATGCAGTTCTTGCTGGGCGAGAAGACACGGGAGCAGTTCCAGGCCCTCGAACCGACCTTCCGCGACATCCAGGCTTACCTCATGAGCCTGCAGCCGCCGGAGTATCCGCTGGCGATCGTGGCTGCCAGGGCGGAACGAGGCAAGGCGGTTTTCGAGCAGACCTGTGTCCGCTGCCACGGCACCTATGGCGCGCGCCGGTCGTATCCCAGCAAGATCGTGCCGCTGGACGTGATCGGCACCGACCCAGCGCGGTCGCTGGGCCTCTCTGACCGAGCCGTCGAGCATTACAACGCCACGTGGTTCGGCGAAGGCCACCCCGTCGACACCGAGCGCGTCGGCTACCAGGCCCCGCCGCTCGACGGCATCTGGGCCTCGGCCCCCTACCTCCACAACGGGTCGGTTCCCACCCTGCACGCCCTGCTCAAGTCATCGACCCGGCCCAGTCGCTTCTCTCGTCCTCCCTCGACCGACTTCGAGCACTACGACACACGGCAAGTCGGCTGGAAGTTCCACGAGCTGACCGACGAAGAGATCGCCGCCATGAAGAGCTCTACCCACCAGGCCCACTTCCTCTATGACACATCCCGCTTCGGCTTAGGCAACCACGGCCACACGTTCGGGGACAAGCTGTCCGAAGATCAGAGGATGGACTTGATCGAATACCTGAAAACGCTATGAGTCGATGGATCGTCCATCTTGGGCTTCATCGTCCCCGTGAGCTCGGTCGATCTCTATCAACGAGCTGTTTGAAATCAACGACATGGATATTTTCTTTGCCCAGGTACGATGCGAGCCTTGAGTCGGCAGTGATCACGAGACAGGTGGAATCTGCGGCCTCAAGGATCCCGAGGTCCGTCAGTCCGAAATCGGCGAAGTGGTCCCGAAGAGCGATTTGCCTGGCGGCAACATGAACCTCGTCAGAGACGCCGATAACTTCCGCAAATGCTCTGAAGCAGGATCGCTTGACCGGGCCTTCGGATTGAGCAAGGAGATTGCTAACCTCAGTCAAAATGTGCGGTGTGGTGATCCGCGCGTGAGTTTGGGCCAAGAGCTCTCGCAGCAAGTAGAAATCCTCGGACGAGTATCCAGGTGACTTGGGGTCTGGTGACTTGGGGTCAGACCGGGTGACTTGCGGGTG
>JAFAHT010000335.1 GCA_019237095.1 Planctomycetaceae bacterium | reverse complement strand
GAAGCCGATGAAAGAGAGCCACCTCGATCTTCTCCTTGGCGGTGATGAGTTGATCGAGAGTGCGGTACCAGGCCTCAAGTTGTCGGAAGTGGACCCGGACCCGTTTGTGCCGGTGCCAGTGGGGGACGAATCGGCGGCCCTGGCGATTGCAGAGGAAGTCGGTCTCCAGCCAGCCGGCCCGACCGTGTTCGCTGACCGGACGGATGAGCCGATTGGCGATCAGCACGAACGCTCGATCGGCGAACGGCACATCCTTAGCCTTACCGAGTTCCGCGTCGAGGAGAGTCCAGAGCCCGAGCTGGTCAAACAATGCGCGGACAGCGAGGACCGGCCCCCAGGTTGAGGCATCGAGGATGTCGAGATCCTTGTCTTGAGGGCTCGCAGCGTCGACTTCATGGCCGAGCAGACGTTGCAGCTTGGGGAAAATTTCCGCGAGCAGGTCTTTGCGGCCCAGCTCGGCAACGGTGCGTTGCTTGACCTTGCCGTGGTCGCGATAGGCTTCGACGACGCGGACGTACTCGTTAACCGCGCCGCTGGAGGACCGGACTTTGACGGTTCTCAGGTACATGTCGTGAAGTATCACGACGCAATGCACAGGAATCAAGATGAAAATTGGGAAAAACGCCAATAACTTGGGCCAGAATTGTCACTACACTTTTCAGAAAGGACGACATGTGCCGCTCGCCAAACCCTGGAAAATAGAGGAAATCAGAGCGACAGCAGGCGCGCCGAAGCCGATTTCACCCCAAACATGGGCTAGTGCAAGCAGGGCACAAGACGGCAATCGTTGGCTCGACGTCGAATTCATTTGTGGATGTCCTTGACGAAGCCGCCGTCATCCGGCATCAGACCGTCACCACGATCTTGCCGATCTGCTGGTTCGACTCCAGGTAGCGGTGCGCCTCGACGATCTGCTCGAGCGGGAACGTTCTGGCGATGATTGGTTTGAAGCTCCCGTCGGCCAGCCCTTCGTTGATGAACTGCTTGCCTCGCTCCAGACGTTCTGGATCGCCCGTGATTTCCATCATCACATAGCCGCGAACAGTGAGCCGCTTGCCGAGGACGTCGAAGAGTGGCAAGGGAATCGGCTCCGTACTCAAGGCACCGTAGAGGAAAAGGGTGCCCAGTTGAGCCGTTGCCCGGGCGAGCTTGGCAAAGGTCGGTCCGCCGACGGGGTCGAACACGACGCGGGCCCCTTTGCCGCCCGTGATCCCGAGGATTTCTTTGACCAGGTCCTGCTCGTCGGTGGTGATCACGTGGGCCGCCCCGGCGTCCAGGAGAGCCTGTCGCTTGGACTGACCGCGCGTCAGCGCGACGGGGGTCGCCCCGACCTTGTTCGCGATCTGGATGGCCGCGAGTCCGACGCTGCTCGATGCCGCGGGGATCACGACCGTCTCGCCGGATTTCAAATCGGCGAGGTCGATGAGTGCCCCGTAGGCGGTCAGGTATTGCATCCAGACCGCCGCCGCCTCGGCCCAGGAGAGCGAGGCGGGATGATGGGTCACGGCATGCACCGGGGCATTCGCAAGGTCGCCGTAGAGCCCGTAGTCGTTCAGCGAGAAGCTGGGGATGGTGCTGACCGCGTCGCCGATTTTGAAGCCCTGGACGCCCGGCCCAATCACGGCCACGGTTCCCGCCGCCTCGTACCCCAGTCGGGCGGGAAGCTTGGGCTCTTCCAGATACTGGCCGCTGCGAAACATAGCCTCGGCCCGGTTCAGTCCCAACGCATGAATGCGAATCTGAACCTCTCCCTTTCCTGGAGGCGCGACTTCGACCTCCTCGATCCGCAGGACTTCGGGCCCACCGATCTCGTGAAATCGCACAACTCTCGCCATATCAGCGTCCTCCTATACGTCATTCGACATTGTTCGACCACGAGGTATTCTACCGATCGCGGCAATCGTTCCTATGCGACTTGAAAGGGCATTGCGAAAAAAGGGACATAGCGATTATCGACAGATGTCATAGAACCGAAAACGACGTCCTACAATCGTCGATATTCGCTATGTCCCCCTTTTCCCTATCTCCTTACTCGGGAAATTCCGTTGCCAGGTGTCGACTCACTGCCCCGGCACGGTGAGCGGCTTGCCGTTGTCCTCCCGCCCGAGCCCCAGCAGGAACGGGACGGCGGACTCGGCCCACTCCGACGGACTCAGGTAGTGGCCGGCCTTCTCGCCGAAGGTGCTGCGGAGCATCGCGGTGTCGATGATGCCCGGGTTGAGGGGGACGGCGGCAAGGCCCTTCGGGAGTTCCTGGGCCAGGGCGCGCGTCAGACCCTCGATCGCCCACTTCGAGGCGCAGTACGGGGCGACCTCGGGCGCGACGGAACGGCCCCAGTACGAGCTGAGGTTGACGATCACCCCGGACTCCCGCGCGATCATCGCCGGGACGACGTGGCGGAGGACGTTGGCGACCCCCTTGATGTTCACGTCGATGAGACGGTCGAACTCCTCGGCGGGGACCTCCCAGGTCGGCGCGTTGCGGTTGATCAGGGCTGCGTTGTTGATCAGCAGGTCGGGCGCGCCGGATGCGGCGAGGAACCGCC
>JAFAHT010000417.1 GCA_019237095.1 Planctomycetaceae bacterium | reverse complement strand
CTGATGGACGAACCGTGCTCGGCCCTCGATCCGATCGCCACCGCCAAGATCGAGGACCTGATGCGCGAGCTCAAGCAGCGGTTCACGATCGTCATCGTCACCCACAACATGGACCAGGCCCGGCGGGTCGCCGACATGACGGCGTTCTATTATGTTGATACCAGCAATGGCCGCACCGGTTTCCTCGTGGAGTACGGCGAGACGGCCGAAGTTTTCGACAACCCGCGTGAAGCGCTGACCAAGGAGGACGTCAGCGGCCAGTTCAGTTGAGAGGAAATCTGAGGTGGACCCCTAAAACTTGACCACTCGGGATGTTCAACTGATCGGAGACTCCTTTCCGTCCTTGCCTGTCAAACTCAGAATCCAGGCCCTTTGGTGGTCAGCTTGATCCGACCCAGATACATGTCGGCCGTGATGTAAAGAACCGTGCCGTCCTCGCCCCAGCCGCAGTTGGCTGTCGCCTGGCCGGTGACGAGGGTTCCCAGGTGGGTGCCGTCAGGAGCGAAGATCAGCACGCCGCCTGGCCCGGTCGCGAACAGGTTGCCCGCCTGATCCACCTTCATCCCGTCTGGCAAGCCGGGTTTCGATCCTACGGACGAAGTCACGTCGCCGAAGACACGGCCCGCGCCGAGGGTTCCGTCATCCTGCACCGGGAAGGCCATCCAGATGGCTTTCTTGGGATCGGAGTTGGCCACGTAGAGCGTTTTCTCGTCGGGCGAGAACGCGATGCCGTTGGGGAAGGTCATCTCCCGGGTGAGCAGCGTGACCTTGCCGTCGCTCGCGGAGAGCCGGTAGACGCCGTTGAAATCGAGTTCCTTGGCCGGGTCGGCGTTCAACCCGATCAGGCCGTAAGGGGGATCGGTGAAGTACAGGTCGCCATTGGATTTGAAGACCCCGTCGTTGGGGCTGTTGAACCGCTTGCCGTTGTAGCGATCGGCCAGCGTCGTGAACGTTCCGCCGGCCTCCAACCGGGCGACCCGGCGATCGCCGTGCTGGCAGAGGATCAGCCGCCCTTGGGAGTCCATCAGCAGGCCGTTGGATCCCGGCTCACCGCCTCGGGGCGTTGTGCCGGTGTAGCCGCTGGGCTTGAGGAAGACGTTGACTCCCTTGCCCTGCTGCCACTTGAAGACCGTGTTCCGCGGCACGTCGGAGAAGAGCAAGAATCCCCCACGCCGATCCCAGACCGGCCCCTCCGACCAGTCGAACCCTTCGGCGATCCGCTCGACGCGCGCGTCCCTGGACACGATCTGGTCGAGCCGCGGATCGAGCCGCTCAATCGTGCCGACAGTCGGCGCCTCCTTTTCCTGGGCGCGGGCATCCCGGCCGACTATTGATGCCAGAGGTAGCGATCCAGCAACGAAGACCGCCAGGGCCCAGCTTGCCACCCTAGACCGTTGTGTTCTCATGTTGGTCGCACCTTTGAGAGACGGAATCAAACTGTGAACCCAGTTCCAAATCGCCACGCACGGATGTCTTGAGGTTATCCGGCCGTCCCCTCGTGAGCAACGGAGTGCCCGCGGAATGGCGAAGCCCGATCGGCGGCGGGTTCCTCAGCGCCCGATAGACCGCATTCTTGATCCAGCGTGGCGGAATCCGTCCAATGTTACACGAGATGGGGCGAAGCCACCTCATGGCCGATCTCGGCCGATCATGAAAGGAAGATGATTGTGGACGTGCTCTTGAACTCTCGCCTTGGGCCTGAGCTGCTGAGGATCTTGGTCACCGGGTCGCTCTTCGCTCTAGGTATGCTATTCGGCTGGCTCCTGGGCATCTTGCGGTGGCGCCGGCTGCGCCGACAGGCGGAGCGCGGCGAGGCGCGCGAGGTCTTGACGATCGAGAAGATCCTGCTCGAGAGGCGGCCTGACGGGCAGGAGATCATGCGAATCCGATCGTGCGGACGAGACCCGATCGACGCGATTTTTCCCAATCACGCAGCGCGCGACGCATTCCTCGAGCGCGCCGAGCAGACGAAGCCAGACCAACCGTTGGTCTCGATGGAGAACAAGCTTGGCTCGTACCTGCTCCAGGAGCTGGCTATCTGGGTCTGCGGACAGGTCGGCGACCGTGACTTTCCGCACGATCTCTGGATCATGGCCCCTGTCTACGAGGGCGGAGCGCTCTACCTTGGCGGACATCACTCGTCCACGGTGCTCCTCATCCGGAGGAACGATCTGAGCATGTTCCGCGATTGGGAGCGGTGCCGGGCCATGTACGTCGAACACCGATCACACGGCGAGCGCATCCTGACCCTTTTCAAGATGGCCGCGGAGTTCGACCGCCAGGACGCGCTCGTTCAGAAGCGCAGGGCCGAAGCCCGGCGCTCGAAGTACGAAGAGACAATGTACATCCTCGACCTGGGCCTCGACACTCGGGCCATGGACTTGCCTACCATCGCCGTCCCCTGGGATCGCTTCGAGGCGATCTTGCCGGCCGCGGCGAAGGGGTGAGCCAGCACCCCGACCGGAGCCGCTCAGGGCCGCTGGCGGTCGTTCACTCGAAACGCAGTGACATAAGTTTGACCACGGCGGTAGGTCTCGGACGAGTTCAGGCTGGCGTCTGGCCTTGCATGAGCGACCGGAGTGCGTCGTTGACCGACTCGTCCGTCGGAAACGCAGCTAGACGATCGGGAGCCAGCAACGCCAGGTTCGTCCCGGCGCGGTAGCGATCCAGATCCTTGCCGCGGACACCTCCTTTGAGCACCGAGGCGTCATACTCGGTGAGGCGTGGCTGCCGGACAGTCAACTGATGCTGCGTCGCCTTGCCAAGAAATAACCCGACGCGGCGGTTTCCTGAATTCCCGCACCCGTTCTAACTGGTCCTGACGCGTTTCCGGTCCGGTCGTTACTCTCTTGAGTATCCCCATTCTGCTCTCTCCCCTCTCTGCTCCCCTGCTGCCGCCGCCGTGCGGGCATACTCCGGGTCGTTGATCCGAACGCGCACCCGCTCGTAATGGTGGGCGTCGTGATACCCCTGCACGCGGAGCCACTGCACCAGGTTGAGCGCGCCGATCACCGGATCGACAGGCACGACGTGGCCGAGAAGTTGCTCGTCACGCGTGGTGTAGAAGCGCCGATACGCAGCATGTTCGGCACGTAGCGCTTCGTGCAGGAAGCCCACGCTCACCGGCCGCCATGGCGTGTACTTCGGCGGCCAGATCCAGCCCACGTTCATCGGGAAGCCGGGGCGCTTGTAGACGTCGTCGATCTCGGCCTCGTACGGCCGACGGCGGAACAGGTGCGCGAAGATCGAGGCCAACGGGAAGTAAGCGATCATGAGGCGGCGCGCGAAGCAGTTTATGACGCGCGTATGGTCGAGATGCTCGCCGATAGACCAAACCCTCGGCCCGGGTCGATACCACAGCACGGCGTCAGGCAGCGCGCCCACCTGCCTGAAGATGGCCTCCCGTTGGTCGTCCAGCAGGTCCAGGTATCGCGCGATCGGACTAGGCATATCGGTACACTATCGCAAAACCGCTCAGGCGTCATCGCAGGCTCCGTGCCACACTTCGGCCCCAGGTTGACGAAATGGTTCACCCTCCCCCGTTGACGCACCAAACTCGTTGCAACATATCCGATCCGTCACCGCGAGTGGGGGAGCCCGCACTTTGGTCATAATTGTGCCGACTCGCTCAGGCAGTGGTCAACACGAATCCGCCAGAACAAGAAGGGCCGGTGCTTCGCGGAGAAGCACCGGCCCTGACATTGTGTTACCGCGCGACGCATGGCAATTCCCCGGTCTTCACCGGGAGCTCATATCACTTGGGCAGAGGAGGCAGGTCGATCTCCGCCGGCAGTTCGGGTAGTTCATCCGTGGTTTGGGGCCTGGTCGCGGCCGCAGCAGGCGCCAGGGCTGGTGCCGGGGCCTGGCCGCGAGCTGGCGCGATGATGGTTTCGACGGGTCGCGGACCTGACCCGAAGTTCGCCGGCAGGGCCGGTGGCGGCGTGCCTCCCATGGGGGCTGGTGTTCCGCCGGCAGGAGTCGCGGACCCGTCGAGCGGAGGCCTGTCTCCGGTCACGCTGGCGGGCCTGTCCACCGCCGGGGCGGGGGCATTGCCGGGCAAGGGCTGTGCCGGATTCTGCGAGAGGATGGGTGCCTCGCCCGCGGGGCGGTACGGCGGCAGAGGCGTAGGCGGTGGGCCGAGCGGGCCGACAGGGGCCGGCAGCGGCGGACGGCTACCCGGTTGCACGTCCGGCGGCGGGTTGGCCGGGACGGGGTCGGGATTGAGCGGGCCCGTGACTCGCTGGCGATACATCGGACCGTCGGGAGGAATCGGCAGCTTGCGGTGTGCATCCTGGATGTCGCGGGCCTGGACATAGGCCTTCCGCGGATGCGGGCCCTCTGCCACGGCGATGTTGTTGTAGGCCAGCAATGTGCCCTTGGCTTCCTCGAGAGCGACGATCGAGATGTTGTAGGTCGTCTTGAACTGGGCTTCCTGGGCCACGGCCTGGGCATACTGGCTGACCGCGTCGAGGAACCGGTCGATCGTGATTCGGCCTTCCTCGTAGTAGGCACGCTGGGCTTCCAGTCGCTGGGCGGCCGCGGCGCGGAGCCGGGACGCCGTCTTGAATTGCTTGTAGTTGGCGTCCACTTCCAGGAAGAACCGGGCCAGCGAATGAGTCGTCTGGTGAACGAACTGTTGCAGGTAAGCGCGTTGCCGCAGCAAGGTGTACTGGGCGTTTCGAGTGTTCGCCAGCGGCGATCTCATGCCCAAAGGCATCTGAAACGTGAACCCCACCTGCCAGGTGTGAAAGTTGTTGTAGAAGCCGGCTTGCCCGGGCAAGCCAGCCGCTTGCTCCTTGAGCCTGACAACAGGATCGAGGGCTTTGATCGTCGCCCCGGTCATGACCGCCTCGGCATTGTCGAGCTGCTGTCCCAGACCGTTGAGCTGATAGAGCACGCTCAGGTTCAATTGCGGCAGCAACTGGTTACGCGCGACCAGAAGCTGTAACTCGGCAATCCGGACCAGAAGTTGCTGCTGGACGATGTCAGGCTGAAACGTGACCATCTGAGCCAGGCTGGAATCCCAGTCAGGCTCGAGCCGGGCCTCGGCCGGCGGCGTCACCGGAATGATCCGCCGATTATCGGCAGGCGGCAAACCCAGGATGTTGCGCAACTGTCGTTCCGTGGTGATCACGTCCGAGGTCTTGGTCACCAGGTCGAGGTTGAACTGTTCGAGCCGCTGCTGGGCTTCCGCGACGTCGGCGACTGTTCCCTTGCCGACGACCAGCTCCGCCTGTTCGCGATTGACGATTTCGCGGGCCAGCTCGACGGCTTTCTCGGAACTCCAGAGCTGCACGTGCTGCTGGGCCAGGCTCCAGTATTGCTGCTCGATCGACCGCACGTGAGCCATGACCTCTGCCTTGAACCGCCAGACGGCGGCGTCCGCGTTGAGGCGGGCGATCACGATCGGTGCGCGGTTGGCTTCCAGTCCCACCGGCCGGCCGGCTGCCTGCCCTGGCAAGGGCGCACTACCCATGAGGGGCTGGGTCAAGCTCATCTGGATGTTCGTGGTGTAGACCGAGGGGTAAGTCAGGAAGGTGCTGTTCTGATAGAGCCAGTTGACATTGTGGACGATGCCGATCTGGCCTCCTGTCGCCGTGTTCTTCTGCAGTCCTATCGCAAAATTGGCGGTGTCCTGTGTCGAAAGCACCACACTCCTCGTGACCAACGCTAGGCCACCCTGAATGGCATTGTTGAAGGGCTGCGTGTTCTTGCCCCACGTCAAGCTGGTTGTGAAGGCGGTGTCAAAGACCGAGAGCGCCTGGGCGATCAGAGTTTCATAGATGGCCGGGTCGTAGACCGATTGCAACGTGCCGGCCCCGAGCTGACCGGCGGCACCGGCACCGGAACCGGTATTCAGCGGCGATGGCTCGAATCCGCCAATCGGAATGCCCTGGGCACCGAAGGGAATGACGCGCACGATTTCCGAATTATCCAGGCCGATCCTGATGGCCTCCTGCAGGGTCATCTGCCAGACTTCCTCGGCCTCCGGGTCGTTGGTCGTCCGCGGCTTGTGGACTTTGGGCATCTGCATCGTCAAGCTGTTGCTCAGGAAATCGGCCTGCTTGACCTCCTTGTCCTCCAAGGCCGTCGCACCTATCGGGTCATGGGGTACGGTCTTGGATTGATCGATGTAAGGAAGCCTCTGGCAACCGGAGAAGAACACCCAGGCCGCCAGCATGGCCACCCGAGTCCACCGGTTCGTGCGTAAGGTCAATCGCATGGCCCGCCGTCCTTGACTAAGTTCGCCATGTGACGCGTAATTTAAGCCGTGGGAACGCGCCGCGCCATCCTTGGCATGGCCTCTTGCCAACCACTGACCCACGTCCCGAGCTGCCGCCAGTCGCTTCCTGAGACCCAGGCCGCGACTCTCGTCGACTAACCACGGGACAGGCCAGAGAGATGCCTTGCCTGCACCCCCGTGCCTTCAAACCTAGGAACGAACGAACATGGCAACGAGGTCTTACCCCGTGAGGAGAAAGTGAAGACTCGTCCTATCGGACTGTATCGGATCTTCCTGGCAAGGGACTTGAATCGATGAGGGAGATGTTACGGATTATTCCCATTCTGTCCTAGATCAGATTTGCCGGTGGGCCGCCTCAAGGCCGGTTTTCCAGCCCCGTCTCTCCTGCATTCGCGGCGACCAAGAGCAATGGGACAGACAGAGGCGTTGCATTCCTGGAAGATTCCCGCCGATACCGAGGCCGACAAAAAGACTCGCTCAGGCTGCCGGCGAGGTATTCCGTGATGGGCCTCGGTCCGGAGGAAACTCAACATAGGGCAGACCCAGCTTGCGCTTGAAGTAGATGATCTCCCCAGGATCGGTGCCTTCCAGGGCGTGGCCGGCGAACTGCAGCAGGTAGCCTCCCAGGAACAGGACAAGTGCGACAATGAAGACGGGCAGTGAGAACAAGCCGACGTAGATCGAAAAGAGCAAGACGCCCAGGATCGTGGGAGGAATGCCGATGATATGGAGTATGAAGCTGATCGGATTGCGATGGCGCTCGATCCAATGCCTGACGAGCCGGTTCGGGGGCTGGGGAGAACAAACCATGCGGCGATCCTCTTTCGATGACCGATTAGCGTCGCTTGACGATTGTTTGGGCGGGGGTTAGCCTTGCCAGCTCCCCCAAACTTTACCAGTCGCGGAGAGAATCGCAAGCCGGGGGGCTCTGCTCAAACCTGGGACCTTGGTGGCTGTCTGCCCAAGCGGGCCTTTTCAAGACGGATCAGACCGATTGAAGGCGATTGACGCGGACACGTTTCTCCGATTGATTCGCGGTCAGACCCGCGGGCCGGCCGCCAGCCTGGCTCGCCTTGGCCTGGGGCTCTGCTCTGCCGTTTATGGCATGGGGGCAGCCGCGCGGAACACGGCTTACGACCGGGGCTGGAAGCGGTCGCAACGCGCGGCGGTGCCGGTGGTCTCGGTCGGCAACATCACGCTCGGGGGAACCGGCAAGACCCCGATGGTCGAGTGGATCGCCCGGTGGTATCGCCGCCGAGGCGTCCGCGTCACCCTGATCAGCCGGGGTTACGGCCACGCAGGTGGAATCAACGACGAGGGCCTGATCCTGGAGGAGAACCTCCCCGACGTTCCCCACCTTCAAGACCCGGACCGGGTCAAGCTCGCGTCCATCGCCACCACAGAGCTGGAGGCGGAGCTGATCATTCTCGACGACGGGTTCCAGCATCGCCGGCTGGCGCGCGATCTCGACCTGGTCATGCTCGACGCCCTCGACCCCTTCGGGCTCGGAAAACTCTTCCCGCGTGGGCTCATGAGAGAGCCGATCCGCTCGCTCCGCCGCGCTTCCGCGGTCGTTCTTTCCCGTGCCGACCTGCTCGAGCCGTCCCACCGCGAGCTGATCCGCCGCAGGGTCCGGTGCACGGCCCCGGCTTTGCCGTTTATCGAAGCACGCCACGCTCCCATCGACCTGCTTGACGGCGAGGCACAGACCTACCCACTCGACGAGCTGGCCGGCAAGGACGTTGCGGCCTTCTGCGGCATCGGCAACCCCGAGGGATTCCGGCGCACCCTCGTTCCTCTGTGCCGGCGCGTCGTCGACCTGAAGGTCTTTCCTGACCACCACCTCTATGGCGCCGGCGACGTCAGGGCGCTCACCGATTGGGCCGGCAGTATGGGGGCGAATCTCGCCTTGACCACCCAGAAAGATTTGGTCAAGCTTCGCACCGCGACCCTGGGTCCTGTTCCCTTGCGTGCCGTGCGCATCGGGCTGGAGATCATGGATGGTCTCGAGACCCTCGAACGCATTCTCGAACCCCTCTCGCCGGTTCGTGACGCCGTTCCGCAGTCAACGGAGTGACTGGAAAAGCACACCTCATCGATGAAGATCGCGGTTTTCTGTCCCAACTTGATCGGCGACACCGTCATGGCGACGCCGACGTTCCGCGCGCTGCGGGGCCAGTTCCCCGACGCACGTTTCACCGCGATCATCCGGCCGCAAGTGGCACCGGTTCTCGACGGATCTCACTGGTTCGACGAGACGATCCTGTTTCATCATCGTTCGGACCGACGCGAGCAGCGGACTCACGCGGTTGCCAATCTCCTTCGCCAGATGCGAAACGACGTTGCGATCCTGTTGCCGAACTCGTTTCGCGCAGCCTGGGCCGCCTGGATGGCCGGAATTTCGCGACGCATTTCAGACCCCTGTCATCACACTGTTCGGCCCCACCCACATTGCCTGGACGCGAACCTCGCATCCCCGCGCCCTGCACCTGCTTCACCCGGTGCCTTGCGGGCCCTGTCAGAGGCCCGTCTGTCCCGAAGGACATCACCGCTGCATGCGCGAGCTGACCCCCGATCATGTCCTGCGAGCTACGCTTAGTTTACTGGGACAGAAGAGCGCACCAGGAACGGCAAGCCTCATGGTTCGGAACACGGAACATCAGTCAACGGATCGGCGGACCGAGCCCGCAGCCACGGCGACGTGGAGGGAGGCTCCGTCCAGAGACAATTTCATCTTCCGGGACAGGAGGCAGAGATCACGTCATGGCGACATGGTTGATCACGGGGGCAACGGGATTTCTGGGGCGACACTTGCTCGACGTGCTTGATTCCGAGCTCTTGCGCGCGGGTCGAACCGGCGATGCCGTCCTCGTCCTGGGACGGCGCTGTCCCACGGGTTGGCCGGAGCAGAGCTTTGTCAGGGCCGATCTGGACGATCCCGTCGGCCTGCAAGAAGCCATCGGGAAGGTCGTCCCGGACCTTGTCATCCACACGGCCGGCCAGACCCCGCCCGCGCCGGACGATGCGTTGTACCAAAGCAATTTCTGGGCGACGATCCGTCTGCTCAACGCCCTGCGCAGCTTGAACCGCCGGGTGCGCGTGACGCTGGCCGGTTCCGCCGCCGAGCTGGGGCCCGTACCTCCATCCGCCTTGCCGGTTGCCGAGACTTATCCTTGTTCGCCGCTTGAGGCCTACGGCCGCAGCAAGCTGCTCGCCACGATCGCGGGCCTGGCGGAGCGGCCACCGCTGGAGCTGGCCGTCGCCCGTGTGTTCAATCCCATTGGACCCGGACTGCCTCCAACCCAGGCTTTCGGAGAGTTTGCGGCTCAGTTGACGGCAGGGGTGGCTGACCCCCTGCCGCTCCTGGTTGGCGATCTCGAGGCCCGCCGCGATTTTGTCGATGTCCGGGACGTGGCGCGGGCCCTGGTCGCGGTATCGCTCCGCGGCCAGCCCGGGCTGGTGTACCATGTGGGCAGCGGTCAGTCGCGATCGGTCGGCGAGGGCCTCGACCTGCTGGTTCGCCTGAGCGGCCGGTCGGTCAAGGTGTGCGTGGACCCGCGTCGCCATGTCCGAAAAGGCCCCGTCGATTCCCGCGCCGACATCCGGCGCATCGTCAGCCACACCGGATGGAGACCGACAATCCCCTTCGAGCAAAGCCTGGCTGACCTGTGGAACGACCTGAGAAAACGTCGGGACAGATCAAGCCCCGAGGTCGCGACTCGATTGTCATTAACGGCGTAGCAGGGGGTGACGAAGCCGGACAGGGCCGACCCCGCAAGCGGGGTTCCCCCCGCCCGTCTGACTTTATTTTGCCCCTTCGGGGCGTGTTCGCAGTCGCGTAGGGTGCGTTGCAAAGACGCACCTGGTGCCTGTTCTCACGGGGAGGTGCGTCGTCGAAGACTCGACGCACCCTACAACTACAACCGCTGCCCCTTCGTGGCGTGTTCGCAGGCCACGTCTCGGTCTCGTGCCCCGGCTCCTGGACAGGGCCTGAAAGGGCCGTAACAACCCAGCACGGGCGGGGGAAACCCGCTTGCGGGGTCGGCCCCGTCCTTGGGCTTTTCACTGCTACTGGACAGGCGTTTGGTAGAGAAAAGTAGAGATTTCTGGAGTTCCGGCAGCCATCAAAGCCCGCGTGGGACTCTGCACTCTTTCGTCATAAGTTCTAATCTGGCAATGACAAATACCCGAGCAGTTGGCTCTGTTCTGACGCTTCTATATCAGTTCCATCTCTGTCCAATCGGTTCCACTGACGCGGAAGGACGCGGAAGAGGCTACCCACTTTGTGGCGCCAAGGAACCGTGGGTGGCCTCTTTCCCGCCCCCCAGGGAGGCCGAGGGGCCTCCCGAACGCACTGAGGAGAAGTGAGTCGGATGGGGCGTCTCGTGAGGAGTTCACCTGAACCATCGGTCGGGCGACTTCGCCACCAGGAGCAGGGGATCCCCCGCTCATCGATCAAGCTCGCGGTCCCAGAGGGGATCGAAAGCGCGGGATGGTGGAGCACTTGTCTTCCCGGCTTTCGGCAGCGAGCCCTTGAGCAGTTCGCACATCTGACCGCCCATCCAGCGGGCTTCCCCCTCCGTCAAG
>JAFAHT010000055.1 GCA_019237095.1 Planctomycetaceae bacterium | reverse complement strand
GTCCAGACGAAGACATCGCGAAGTGAATGGATTGTGATGCAACAATCCCATCCTTTTCAGGAGGAAATGATGCACAGGATTCAAGGGTGGACTGGGCTGCGGGCCGCGGTCATCGCCCTGGGACTCGTCGCCTGGACTGCGACTGGTGCCACGGCCTCTCCACTTGGTTACACCACGTCCGGCCAGGTCACTCCCACGACTGGCGTAACGGGCACCAACGTGATCAGCTTCGTTCCGCTGAGCAGCGGCAATTCTGTCGACCTCAGCACGGGCCAGACGAATGCGGGCCTGGGGAACTTCGTCATCTCGCCGCTGGCGGACGGCGCAACGACAACTTACTCGAACACACCCATCCAGATCAGCTTCCAGCCCCAGTCTTATGGCGGAACGCCGATAAACAGTGATCCTGCGGTCGTGGTCAGCGGTGTGCTCAACGGCGTGGTGAACGGGCCTTCGAGTTCGACCGTCACGGCAACCTTTAACCCTCCCTCGCCCAGCTCGCTCAATCTGGGCGGAAATGGCACGGCCGAGTTCAGCCTGCCGACCAGCACGCTCCTGCTGGCTCCATCGACCTCCAACAACGGCACGACCTCCGCGCAGGGCCTGGTCACGTCCAGCACCAGTTCGGAGTCTCCGGTTCCCGAACCAAGCACGATCGCCCTGTTCCTGACGACCGTGGGCGGGCTTGGCCTGCGCCGCTACGTTCTGTCCCGTCGCCGTCCAGCCAGGGCTTGAAGTTCGTCGCCAGTGGACCGTTCTGGCCCATGATCCCCGGGTGAACCAAACCGGCGGATTCCCCGAAACGCAGGACCATTCGCAATCGACCTGATTCCGATCCCGCGATGCCTGTGTGCGCGTCGCGGGGTCGTTTCGCGCGCGGGCCGCGCACCGCGACCCGCGGGTCGTCTCAGACAGCAACTTTTTGCCAAGGAGGCCAAGGAAAGCGTTCCGAGCCGTTGCCCAACCGGTTGGGAAAGCGCAAGGGGGGTTACCATTTCCGCAAGGTACGACTTGTCCTCCGCGTTGATTCTCCCGATCATGGAAATGAGAGAAAGAGGATTCGCCGTGCCCGGGTGGGGCGAATCGTTTTTCGAGGGAACCGGGTCCAGATCAATGCAGGCTGACGCCTAAGCATAGAGAGTGTCGTTCAGCCGTCGAGAGGATCATGACAGGCGATGCGATCGGGACGATTGCGGTCACCTGGCCTGAATTCCACCCGCCGGGTCAGTACGGTCAGCAGCCAGACCGGCTCTATCCGAGAGGCATCAGTCAAGCGGTATCCAAAGAGAAGAGCCGACGCTGATGGCCGACGGTCCGATCGAACTGCTTACCAGGGCACGCGCGGGAGAGACCGAAGCGCTGGGCGAGTTATGCGCTCTGTATCGCAATTACCTGAGAATGATCGTGCGGACCGGTTTGGGACCTCGGCTGCGTGAGCGGCTTGAACTCTCTGACGTGGTCCAGGAGGCCTTGGTCGAGGTGGTCCGGCAGTTTCCCCAGTTCACCGGCCAGAACGAGGCCGCGCTGGTGGGCTGGCTGCGGCGGCTGGTGAGTCAAAAACTCGCCGATCTGGGGCGTTATCATAGCCGATCCAAGCGGACCGGAACTGGCAGCATCCTCCCCCTGGACGCCCCGTGCGACTCGGGCGGCGCGGCCAGGTCCGGCGAGGGAGGCGGTCGCCTGCTCGACATGCTGGCCTTGAGCCAGACCAGCCCCAGCGAAGTCGTCAGCCGCCGTGAGCTCATTGTCCTGCTGGCCGATGCCCTGGATGTCTTGCCCGTGCCCGAAGCCGACGTTCTCTGGCTCTATCACGCTGAGAACCTCTCCTTCGAGGCCATCGGCGACCGCATGGGCATGAGCCGCAAATCAGTCCGGGGCATCTGGGCTCGAGGGCTCAAGCGCCTGAAGCGATCGCTTGAGGGCCCTCCTGGGGGATCTCTGAGGTACGAAGATGGTTCACCGGCATGACGACAGCGACGCCAGCGCCAGCGACAGGGACATCCCCACCAGCGACAGCGACGATCGCTTGGGCGAGGCGATCGAGATCTATCTGGCCCTGATCGAGCAGGGGGCCGCGCCCGAGCCTGAGGCGTTTGCCTCGCGGTATCCTGACCTTGGTGAAGACATCCGCTCGGCGCTCGAGGGTCTGGAGCTAGTGCACGGACTGGTCGGCCAGGTGTCTGGTCCCGAGGCTGGCTCGGGGCCAGGCGGGGGGCCGGGACGGAGCCTCGAATCGGGACGGCGGATTGCAGGTTACCGAGTGGTCCGCGAGCTGGGACGAGGGGGCATGGGGACCGTCTATGAGGCGGTTCACGTGGGGCTGGACCGGCCGGTGGCCCTCAAGGTTCTGGGCATTCACGCCGCCCCCGACTCGTCGGCGCGGCGCCGGTTCTTGAACGAGGCTCGCACGGCCGCGGGGCTGCACCATACGCATATCGTTCCGGTCTTCGATGTCGGGCAGGCTGGGGCACTTTGCTACTACGCCATGCAGCGTATTGAGGGCAGCGGGCTGGACCGGGTGATCCGCCACCTCCGCCGGACCCGTTCTCCGGTGGCGACCGGATCATCGTCCCCTGGAGAAGATGGCCGCCTCTCCAACGGCCGCGACACGGGCTCCGCCTCACAGTTCAGCTCCCACTTCAGCCGCCTCTGGGTGCGCGTGTCCGCGAACTTGCCCTGGCGGCGCACTCGCCATATTCGCGCAGCCAGCTTCGATCCCGGACCTGCACACGACGGCGACGTGGCCATCCTGGAAAAAGCAGGGAAACCTGCCCCGTCCGAGCTTCCCAGGTCGGACCGCTCTGGCGAGGCGGAGACCGACCCGGCAACCCCGCGATCGCGGCTTGCACATCTGTCGCCAGGGTCGGTTCTCAGCGGAAACGGCTCGACCGGTTCGTGGATGAGCAGCAACCAAAGAAGCCAGCCGCACTGGCGGCCGGGCGACGCACCGGGTTCGGGCCCGAGATCGGGCTTGCTCGCCGCGAGCCCTTCATCCGCCCGTCCGCACGATGATGACGACGCTCTTCCGCCGCTCGAACCGCCCCGCGGCTCGGCCTTTTTCCGCTGGATCGCCGAGGTCGGGCTTCAAGCCGCGGAAGCCCTGGCGCACGCACACCATCACGGCGTCATTCATCGCGACGTCAAACCGTCCAATCTTCTGATCGACGCGCAGGGGACGATCTGGGTCACCGATTTTGGCCTGGCTCGCAGACTCGCCGATCCCGGCCTGACCCAGCATGACAGCCTCCTGGGCACGCCCCGTTACATGAGCCCCGAGCAAGCACGAACAGGACCCATCGACGGGCGAACCGACGTGTATAGCCTGGGGGCCACTCTTTATGAATTGATGACGCTCCGGCCTCCGTCCGACGGCACCAGCGCTGCGGAGCTACTGGAACAGATCGGCGGCAGGGAGCCTATTCCTCCGCGGCTGATCAACCGGAGAATCCCCCGCGACCTGGAAACGATCGTCCTGAAGACACTGGCCAAGCGTCCCGTCGATCGCTACGCGTCGGCCACGGCCCTGGCGGAGGATCTGGCCCGGTTCCTCAACCACGAGCCGGTGCGAGCCCGCCGGATCAGCCCGATCGGACGGTTCTGGCGGGTTGCCCGCCGCCATCCGGGGATCACGGCGGTCACGGCCGTGGCCAGCGCGGTCGTGCTGGGGGTCGCAATGTATTCTTACGTGCGGATCCTCAAGGAAAAGAACGACGCGATCACGGCAAGCAAGAACGCGATCATGGCGAGCGACGAGAAGAACGTCGCCCTCCACGAAAAAGAGCAGGAGGCGGACAAGGCGCGAGCCGCGGCCCGGTGGGCACTCTCCGCCAATGCCTCCAGCCTGCTCCTGTCGGAATTACCCGACCGCCGGGCCAAGGGGTTGGACTTGCTCCAGAAAGTCGCGGATCCCGAGAAAGCCGTCGCGCTCGATCAAGATCGGGCATTGACGCCGGCCCAGCTTCGGGATCAGGCCGTGGAATTCCTGGTTCTCCGCGACGCGCAGCCCCGCCCCGAGTTCAAGACCGGGCCGACCCGGGGTATTGAGTTCGGGCCCGGCGGTACTGTGCTCGCGGCGCTCTCCGACGACGGCCAGGAAGTGAGTCTCTGGAATGTTGAATCCCGCCAGCGGTTCGAGACCATCGCGCTGGGCGGCGGGCCGAAACAGCCTCCCGCGTCGGTCGCCGGTCGAGAGCCTTCCCCACCGGCAGGAACCGCGGGAAGGGCCGAACTTGGCCCTCAACCTGAAGCGGTCCGTTCCGGATCGAGCTCCAGCCCAGGCGGCAATCGCAACGCGAACCCGGCTCCGCAGCGACGCTTCTGGGGAGATCGGCTCGCGCTCGCCGGCCACATCCTGGCCGTGATCCGCCCTGATGAGGAAGGTCTGCGGCTCTTCGATGTCCGAACAGGCTCCCCCCTCCATGATCTGAACCGTCCGGGGCGAAAGGTCTTGAGCGTGATGGCCAATCCGGTCAGCGAGCGGCTGCTCACAATCGAGAGCGTCCGGGATTCAACGCACGAGGTCATTCTCTGGGACCTCAACCGGATCGAGCAGCCGGTGGCCACCCTGGACCGGATCAAGATCGAACCCTTGCGCCGCTCTTTTCCTACTCTGGCCGCCTTCAGTCCCGACGGGAAGACCGTGGCAATTGCCTCCAACAAGGGCTCAACGGCCACCGTGGCTCCTACAACGGTCACCGTCGCTCTCCACTCGGCGTGGGACGACCAGATTACAGGCCAGATCGACACTCAAGCCGAGATGCTGACCTCGCTTGCCCTGGGAGCCAGTAATGTGATGGCCACGGCCTCGGGCAACACGATCCAGGTCTGGGACCGGGAGGCCGGGACATTCCTCTACAGCCTCTCTTCCACCCTGGGCACGCCCCGACTCATGCATTTCAACTCCCAGGGAACATTGCTGGCAACCGCGGTCGGTAACCATGCTGAGATCTGGGACACAGTCTCCCACAAGCTTCTGGCCGTGCTGCCCGCCGTGGAATGGATCACCGACCTGAGCTTTACACCCGATGGTCGGAGTCTGGCCGTGGGGGGAGGGGGACGCACGTCGTCAACCTCGGTCTGGCGCGTCTCTGATTCCGCCGCGCGAATTCAGCTCGGTGGCTTCGAGTCTCGGCTCACCTCGATGGCCTTCAACACGGATGGCTGCCTGGCGATCGGCGCCAGCAACGGGGATGTCTGGTTCTACCGGGACGGCGGCAGCCGCTGCACGATTTCCGCCTCGACCACGACGGCGGCGGCCGAATCAGTCAGCCGTATTCCGGACCGGGAACGCGACCGGAACCGCCGCACTTCCGTGGCGTACGATGCGGCCGGCCGGCTCATCGCCCATGACTCGCGGGGACTGAGAATCTGGCAATACGGGTCGGCTCTCTCTCAATCTCCGTCGCTCGTTCCGATCCCAATCCATGCGCACGGTCCGGGACCTCAGATCCTCCTCGCCCGCTCGACGGATGGCCAGACCATGGTTCTGGTGCGGTCCTCCGAGATCTCGCTCTGGCAGGCGACTCATCCCGATAGGGTCCGTCCGGTCGTTGCCCCGCCCCAGGCTCCGGGAGAAGAGCTGCCGCCATTCCCGGGCCCGCCTCCGCCCTCCCCGACCGGCGCGACCGCTACGATAGCGCCGGGGTCGAGATTCGAGGGGAGAGGCCGGCCGGGCAACCCGAACCGAAACGTCGCGTTCCCCCGCGACCCTATCGCGGTTCAGCTCTCCCCCAAGAGCGACCGGATTTACATGCTCGGAGACTTCAACAAATTGATCATCTGGGCCCTCGATCCAGGGGATGCTAGCGGGCCGATCAAGGCGCACCGGCTCGAGTCCGCGGAAGGTTTGCCGGACGGGTTAACCAGGCTGGCATTGCGGCCCGACGGTTCGCTGCTGGCGATTGGAGACCGCACCGGCACCGTGACCTTGCTTGACACGGCCCGCCTGAGCGTCCTGGGACGGATCCCCCCTGGCGAGGACGCCCAGGGCGGCATATTCGCCCTTGCATTCTCACCCGATGGACGGCATCTGGCGGTTTACTCGCCACAAGGGCAGATCCTCATCTGGTCGGTTGCCAATCCCTCCGCCCCGCAAATCGCCTTGCGGCTTCCCGGCCAGCGCGGGATGTTCCCAAACGTCGTTTTCGACCCTCGTGGCCAGCGCCTGGCCAGCAGCACTGCCGGAGTCGACGCGATGATCGAAATCTGGAACCTCGATCTGATCGAACGCGAACTGACTCGTCTTGGATTCTCCAGGTGATCGATCCACGGGTTCGGCGCACGAGATCGAGCCAGCCTTTCACATCAGTCAAGTTCATCGGCATCGTAGTAACAGGCTCCCATGGTACGGAATCCTTGTTCGGAGAAGAAACGGAGGTTCTTTCCCTGAGGCTAGCCTATGTTTGGGGTGGTGGACCCCTTCGCGGGCGTGACGCGTGCGGGGATCTGGCTTATTTTCCGAGGTTTTTTGAGCGACCCCCGCGTTCTTTCCTAAAAACCGTAGTGACAACATCAGCCTGAGATTGGCCGGAATCATCGGAATTTATCCTTGATTTCGACGATATTTGTCGTGATAATTCACGACATGTACCTCAGAACCGTCAAAGTCCGGTCCTCCAGCGGCTCGATCAACGAGTATGTCCGCGTCGTCGAGGCCTATCGCGACCACGGCAAGGTCAAGCAACGCACCCTCGCCGACCTCGGCCGCAAGGACCTCCTTGTCGAGATCCTACCCAAGCTCCAGCGGTTCCTCGGCGGGGACCGAGCGGACACCGCCGAGGCCGAAGACCCCGACATCCTCGACACCTCTACCTGGGGGCCGGTCCTCGTCGTCCGGACCCTGTTCGACCAACTCGGGCTGTGGACCATCCTCGACGCGGCGCTTGGTAAGGCTAAGGGCGTGCCGTTCGCCGATCGGGCGTTCGTCCTGATCGCCAATCGGCTCATCCGGCCCGCCAGCGAACATCGCCTGGCCGGCTGGCTGGAGACCGACTTCCTCTGCGATCGCCGGGGCCGCCGGTTCGTGCCGCACTGGCACCAACACAAGCGAGTCCGGGTCCACTTCCAGCAGCTCGAGGCCTGGTACCGCACCCTCGATCAGCTCGTGGCCGCCAAGGAGAAGATCGAGGTGGCCCTCTATCATCACCTCCGCGACCTATTCAGCTTCAAGCCGGACCTGGTGCTCTATGACATCACCAGCACCTACTTCGAGGGCGCCGGGCCGGCCGACTTCGCCAAGCACGGCCACAGCCGCGACGGCAAGCCGCACAACGTCCAGGTGATCGTTGCCGTGGTGATGGTGGCCGGCTGGCCGATCGCGCATCACGTCTGGGCCGGCAACGAAGTGGACCACACCACCGTCGGCAAGGCCATCGCCGACCTGCACCAGCG
>JAFAHT010000090.1 GCA_019237095.1 Planctomycetaceae bacterium | reverse complement strand
GAAAATAGGGGGTTTTGGCGATTCGGTGCATCGTTTTTGTGAACAGGGGTATCGCTGCAAACGTAGCGACATCAGAAGACCCTGGAAAAACAGGCAATTTCGTGAGGGGCTTGTGCACCCGCGTCTCCAAAATACTTAACGGCGTTGGCCGAGGGGGTTGGCTTCGGTTCGAGCGCAATCGACGCTCGTCAAGATTCAACTCGACCGAGCAACATGCCCAAACGGGTCACCGGGATCACTGGACGGGTGGAAAGCGGGGGGCGGATCGGGCTGAGCGCTCGGATCGAACCCGTCCGATTGCAAGAAGGCTTTTGACTCAACGACCCTCCTGGTGGATCATGAGATGTCGAGGCCGGCCTCGGATCTCGCCCGGTCCACTCCGGCTTCAAGCCCTGACGCATAAGCGGTCAGGGATGAATCTAGTCCGCAAGTCGTCAACCTTGCCCTCTCAAAGCACGGGTGCACATGGCCGAATTCTCTACCCTGTCCGCCGTCGACCTCGGCTCGAATTCGTTCCGCCTGGAGATCGGGCGCGTGGTGGACGACCAGATCTACCCGCTCGACTCCCTCCGCGAGCCGGTCCGGCTCGCCGCCGGCCTGACGCCCGACAAGCGGCTCACCGAGGAGGCGCAGCAGAGGGCCCTGAAGGCCCTCGCGTGCTTCGGCGAGCGGCTCCGCGGGCTCCCCCCCGAGGCGGTACGCGCCGTCGGCACCAACACCCTGCGGGTGGCCAAGAATGCCAAGGACTTCCTCACCCGCGCCGAGGCGGCGCTCGGCTCCCCCATCGAGGTCGTCGCCGGGCGCGAGGAGGCCCGCCTCATCTACTTGGGCGTGGCGCACAGCCTGCAGGTCACTCGCGACAGGCGGTTGGTGGTCGACATCGGCGGCGGCTCGACCGAATTCATCATCGGCAGCGGGTTCAGGCCGCGCCAGTTGGAAAGCCTGTACATGGGTAGCGTCAACTGGAGCTTGAGGTTCTTCCCCGGCGGCAGGATCAGCAAGAGCGCCTTGAAGCAGGCGGAGTTGGCAGCGCGCGTGGAGCTGGAGACGATCGCGCGTGAGTTCTCCGCCGGCCACTGGGAGGTGGCGGTGGGCTCCTCCGGAACGGCGCGCACACTGGGTGAGATCCTGCAGATGCGCGGGTGGAGCGACGGCGGCCTCACCGCCGATGGCTTGGAGCAACTCCGGGCGGAGCTGATCAAGGCAGGTGACGTGGGCAGGCTCGAGTTCCCGGGCCTGCGTCCCGACCGCATCCCTGTGCTGCCGGGCGGCTTCGCCATCATGTCCGCTATCTTCTCCGAGTTGAAGGTGCCGCGGATGGAGTTGGCCACCGGCGCCATGCGGCAGGGCATCCTCTATGACTTGCTCGGGCGATTCCATCACCACGACATGCGAGACGCGACCGTCGCGCAGTTCATGAAACGCTACCACGTGGACAGCCGGCAGGCACAGCGGGTCGAGGCGCTGGCGCTGCACCTGCTGCGCCAGTTGTCCCTCGACCTGCGGACCAATCCCGAATACCCGTTGCACTTGCTGTCCTGGGCGGCGCGCCTGCAAGAGATTGGCCTGTCCGTCGCGTACTCGGGCTATCACAAGCACTCGGCCTATATCCTGAGCCACGCCGACATGCCCGGCTTCTCCAAGATGGAACAGGCGCACCTCGCGCTGCTAGTGCTCGCCCATCGCGGTAACATGGAGAAGATGAAGGGCCAGATCACCGACTCGCTCGACCTGGCCATGGTGATGGCGTTGCGCTTGGCGGTGCAGCTCCATCGCAGCCGCAGCGATGTGCGCCTGCCCCCGATGGAGGCCCACTACGACGGCAAGAGGTTCGAGCTGAGGCTTGATCCGGGGTGGCTCGCCGCCCACCCGCTCACCGTCGCATCGTTCAGTGAAGAGGTGAAAGAGTGGAAGAAGCTCGGCGTGGGGCTGCAGATCCGCGACCTGGACGTGGTCGAGACCGACGAGGATCTGGCGGCAGCGGACGGCGAGTAGCCGGAGTCGAGATACTGCTCCAGGATTTAGTGCCCGCCTTGAATGGGATCTGATCACGTGCCTGGCTGACGCGCGTGCCGCTCCGGGAGCTGACTGCGGCTTTCGGGCTGACCCATCCGAACATCGTGCGCAACCTGATTCGCCGGGCCAATCGCGCCGTCCTCGGCTCTCGTCCGCTCCGTGACGAGATTGAGGCTATCCGCCAAAGGCTCCTGAAAATTGGCCCTAGCCCAGCGAAGCCCCCGATCATCGGATGCGGAGCAGGCTGGTCAGAGGTAAACTCGGGCGACCTGATCGTTACCGCGTTCTTGCGGTGTCAGGGGCGAGGAAGGGGATGCTGCAATGCCCGACTGGTCGTACCGAACGCTCTTCCGACCCGTGCTGTTTCGGCTCCCGTCGTCGACAGCGCGAGAACTGTGCCTCAAAGTGATGGGAGTCCTTGCGGGGTCACCCGTCGGCCGGTTCGTGATCGATTTCCTTGGACACATGCGCCCCGACCTGCGGCTGACGCGAACCTTTCAGGGCTTGGAGTTCCCGTCGCCAGTCGGACTCGGGTGCGGGACCGATATCGAGGCCGTCGCGGTCCCGGCACTGTCGCGATTCGGGTTCGGATTCATTGAAGTCGGGCCCGTGACCTGTCGGCCGCTTCGGCGGTCCGATGGGGGCGATGAGATGGAGCGCCGGCTCCGACTTGCATTTCGGACTTATCCGGGCCCGTTCAATGAGATAA
>JAFAHT010000089.1 GCA_019237095.1 Planctomycetaceae bacterium | reverse complement strand
CTTTTCCATAACCTTTGTCATACTTTAAGACAACCGTGTAAAGCTTCAACATCATCTGGAGGTGGAGCGACCATGTCGGTTTAGAGCTTCGATGTAAGCAATTTTAATGACAACATCATACCTACTCAGTAATTGCTCACCCCGATGGGTGTGGGGCGGCTTTGGGGAGCGGGAGGCTTGCAGCGAGTGGCAAGCCTTCGAGGGTCAGACGGATGGCGTCGAGTGCTCCGATGGCCCGTCGTCGCGCGGTTTCGATAACGGATCGAATGTCGGCGTAGAGGTGAGCGGCCCATTCGGAGCGGAAGCAATTGGTGACTTTCCGGAAGATGACACAGGGACGCAGCGCTTGTTCGGAGCCGTTGTTAGTTGGCGGAACAGCACGGTTGGTGAGGAAGACGAACATGTATCGTCGGCATCCCTTGATGACGAGCTGCAGCTTCTCGCCGGCTTGATGGGTCGGTGTGATGCGCATTAGAGCATCGAGCTCGGCGTCAAGCTTGTAAGTGTAGGTCCGCAGCGTGGCATCGGCCAGTTGGTCACGCCGGCGACCAATGCTGCAAGCTCGCTTCATGAGCTTGCGCAAGCCGGGTGCGAAGGCGATATCGCCGGCATCGATCGCGTATTGAGCATCGCGGATCAGATGCGCCAGGCAAACCTGGTGGTCGATCTTGGCCCAGCCCATCTGCGCGGCAAGCCGGTCGGAGACCCAGAAGTCCGGGCGAGCGTCGCCAAGAAATTCTTCCACCACATCCTTGCCGCGGCTTGAGCGGATGACGAAGCAGCAGTCCTCATCATGATGGAACACCCAGGTCCACCAGGTTCGATTACCAACCCGCACACTGGTCTCATCGGACTGCAGGATGGTGCCGCAGAGCAGACGGGCGCGGATCTGGCTCGCCTGACGCGCGAAAGCCGGCCTGCCTTTGTCGAGCATGTTGACCAGGGCTCCCTCACTGATCTCGAGCCCGAGCAGATCCGACATCAGCCGCGAAAGTCGCTCGAATGAGATCGCGTGGGTGAAACGCAGATAGAGGGCAAAGGCCCGCAAGTTGGGTCCAAACGGCGAGCCCGGCTCCAACCCAGCTGGTGGTGCAGCCACGAACCTCTTGGTGCAGCACGGGCAGACGCCGCCGTGCAGCCGCACCTGGGTGACGTCGGGCTTAATTTCGGGAATTTCGACGCGGTCGTAGGTCTGAGCCGCCTCCTGGACCACACCGGAGACGTCCGCTCGGCAATGCGAGCAATGTTCGGCCAGAACGTCGCGTTTCCGGGTCGGGTTCGGATGCAATGGACGATGCGCCCCGGCATGCGCCTTGCGCTTGGACTGGCGAGTGTTCTCCCCCTGACTCTTCTGTCCTTGCGCCGGCGGCGTGCTGGAGTTGTCAGGCGTTTTCGGCGGCAGCTTCTGCTTCGCCCGCAGCGCGGCGTTCTCTTCCTCCAACGCCGCAAGGCGCTTGCTCAACTCGTCGATCCGCGCCAACAACGTGGCGATCAGCGCGTCTTTCTCGGCACTCGACAACGAGGAAGAATCAAGCGGTGGAGTCATCCATAGGTTGACTCACGCCGCGAGTCCTGATGCAAGTAAAATTCACTGCCAACCCGATCTCACCCACCCAACCTCATTTTCCATCGCTGCGCCAGGGTGGGGAGCGTAAAAGCGCTTAGGGTGGTACAAGGCAGAGAAAGTCGCCGGTTGAATCGTCAGGCTGCCAATCATGAACACAGCGCCGCGAAAAGCAGAGGAAGTCATCAGTCTGAAAGTGACCCTCCGCGGCATTCGGCCGCCGATCTGGCGTCGCCTAGAGGTTCCGAGCCGGATCAGTCTAGGCATACTTCATGATGCGATACAGGCCGCCATGGGCTGGGGAGACCATCACCTGTATGCGTTCGACGTCGCCGGACGCAGCTATGGCGACCCTGCCAGGGTTGACGACGTTAAGGACGACATGCGCTTGACCGTGACCGGAGTTTTGAAATCTGGCGTCAGGCGCTTCACCTACACCTACGACTTCGGCGATGACTGGGAGCATGAAGTTGCTATCGAGGGAAAGAGGGCTGCGGTCGACGGTCGTCGATACCCGGCTTGCGTCGCCGGCAAGAGGAATTGCCCACCGGAGGACTGTGGCGGCGTCTGGGGGTATCAAAATTTACTCGCCGCCTTGGCCGATCCGTCTCGTTCCCAGGTTGAGGGGTGGTCCGAATGGATGGAACGAGGCTTCGATCCCGAAGAGTTCTCGGTCGACGTCGTAGACACCAGGATCGGGACTCGGTTGAAGTCACGACCTGCGTGAACCGAGCGTCCGATGGAGCGCCGACAGCGGGCTCTTCGGTTCAGCGGGGGTGAGCAATTACAATCGATGTAATCTCTCGCCTGCTCCCATGACCAACAGCCCGGCATCTTGCGCCCGATGCGCTGAACCAGGGCCTTCTGCGTCGCTGACAACGTCCCCGGTTAACTCTGCGCCGCGATCGAGATCGCGTGGCACAACTGATGATGGTTGGCACCGTTGGCCAGCGCCTGGCGGGCGGCAGCAAAGATTTTGTCGTAGTCGAGGCTACGGACGAACTCGTTCGAACCGGAAAGCCGCTCGCGCACGGCGAAGTCGATCTGGCTGTTGCCGGAGGCAGGTCGCCCCGTGACGATGGCGTAGCCGACCCCGTGGTCATTGGTGGGGATCATGTTGGTGGTCATTTGAATCTCCCTCAGTCGACCATCGCCCTCAGCTCGGCCTTGATGCGCTGTGCATCAGGCCCGCGCCAGGTTTTGGCATTGCTTAGAAAGTACGCTTCGTCAGCAGAATCCATTCATCCTCGGAATACTCCGAGCGCAGCGCCCGCCGCTTCGTC
>JAFAHT010000239.1 GCA_019237095.1 Planctomycetaceae bacterium | reverse complement strand
ATTTCGCCCTCGCCAAGCTTGTAATCAAACCGCTTGGGCTTGGCGTATTCCTTGATGTGGATTTTCAGGATGCGCTTGCCCAGTTCGTGGATCCATTCCTCGGGATAACCGTACTCGACGACATTGCCGACATCGAAGTAGGCACCGACCGTGGGACTGCCGAATTCATCGATGTAGCGGGCGAACTCGACGGGGTTCAGCAGGAACTTGTTCCAGACTTCCTCGATGGCGATCTTGACCCCGGACTGCTCGGCAAAGGGGATCAGCTTGCGAATGTTCTCCTGGGACCGCGCATACGCGTCGCGGTAGGAGACCTTCTTGTTCACCACGGCCGGAACGACCAGGACGGTAGTGCCACCATAAGCCTTGCAATCGAGAAACGCCTGCTGGATTGCGGCCATTCCACGCTCGACGACCTTGGGATCGGGGTCGGACAAGGGCTCTTGCCAGTGTTTGCTGCCGCTGACCCCATGGATCACCAGACCGGTTTTGTCGCGCGCGGCCAGAACCTCCTGGAGATCGAGCTGGCTGGGACTGATCAGCTCGACCCCTGCGAAACCGGCCTCCTTGAGTAGTTGAAAGGTGGGCAGGACGGGCCCCTTGGTGACGTTGCCAAGCATGAATGCCTTCTGCCACTGCCCGGGACCCGATTCCACGGCCGCTCGAGCCGCGATGACCTGGGGCACGGCAGCGCCTGCCAGGGCGACAGCGCTTGCCTTGAAAAACGATCTTCGGTCGATGCTCTTCATGTTTGCGACCCCGGGAGAATGGGGAATGAGGCGCAGATTTCCGCTCATTGCAGCGACTCCGCCAGCTTGGCCTCGAGCAGTTCACCGACCAGCGCAGGGTTGGCCTTGCCGCCGGTCTGCTTCATCACCTGGCCGCGGAGAAAGCCCTTGACGGCCTCGGGCTTCTTTTTGCCGCGCTTCAGCTCATCGATGGCCTGGGGATTGGCGGCGACTGCGGCGTCGACCGCGGCGGCGATTTGATCGCGGTCGGACACCATCCGGTAACCGCCCATCTCGATGATGATCTCGGCCGGGTCGCCCGTCTCGATCATCCGGCCCAGGATCTCACGCCCCTGGTTGGTGTTCAGCTCGCCCCGCTCGACCCGATTGATCAGATCGGCCAGAGCCGCGGGTGCAACCGGGAACTCGGCCACGGACATCTTCTTCTCCTTGATGGTCCGCAGCACATCCTGCTGGATCCAGTTGCTGGCCAGCTTGTACTGGCCGGTGGCGCGGGCCACGTCGTCGTAGTAATCGGCAACGTCCTGCCCCTGTTCGACCAGGACGTTGGCGTCGTAGGGAGACAGGCCGTATTCTGATTCAAACCGGTCGCGGCGGGCCGCTGGAAGCTCGCCGATCGACTCGCGGATCCGGGCCAGCCAGGCAAGATCGGCGACGACGGGAACCAGGTCGGGCTCCGGGAAGTACCGGTAATCGGAAGCCGTTTCCTTCTCGCGCTGGGGTTTGGTAACCTCTTCGGCGTCGCTCCAGCCGCGGGTGGTCTTGGCAGCGTCCTTGATGGTCAGGCCATCGTCCCGCCACTTCTTGTATTGCCGCTCGATCTCATAGATCAGTGCCTTCTCGACGGCACGGAAGCTGTTGAGGTTCTTGATTTCCACGATTGGCGTGGCAATCGTATCGCCGTCCCTGTGGATATGCAGGTTGACGTTGGCGTCGCAGCGCAATGAACCTTCTTGCATCTCGCAATCGGAGACTCCCAGGTACCGCAAGGTGAGTCGCAGCTCCTCGAGACAACCGCGCGCGTCGGCCGGGCTGCGGATATCGGGGTCGGTGACGATTTCCAGGAGCGGGATGCCCGCCCGGTTCAGGTCCACTTCCGAGAGCCCGCCGGCAGCGTGCATGAGCTTGCCGGTGTCTTCCTCGAGATGGACCCGCGTCAAACCGCACCGGCCGCCGCCCCCGCCGTCCTTCCGCCGGGGAATCGCGATCCACCCCCCATGCGAGAACGGCAGGTCATACTGGCTGATCTGGTAGTTCTTCGGCAAATCGGGGTAGTAGTAGTTCTTGCGGTCCCACTTGGTGAACGGAGCGATCTCGGCATGCAGCGCGACGGCCGTCTTGAGCGCCAGCTCGAACGCCTTGCGGTTCATGACCGGCAGCGTGCCGGGCAGGCCCAGCGAAACCGGATCCGTCTGGGTATTCGGCGGCAGCCCGAACTCGGTGCCGCACCACGAGAACATCTTACTCTCGGTCTGAAGCTGAACGTGAATCTCGAGGCCGATGATGATGTCGTAATCCATACTGTTCCCTACGATTTGTTGAGCAGTTCCGTGAAGTCATATTCCTCTTCGGAGTCGGTCGCATCCCAGTAGACTTCTTCAAGGCTCTTGACTTTATGAATAACCAGACTGACATATAACGTGATGTGCGGGATCTCCGGCAGTGCACGCCGAATTTCGTCGAAAGCGTCCGCATACAAGCGGCGCTCGTCGACCGGGTGATTCGTCCCCAGCCTGAGACGAATCCGATCCATTGCTTCGTCATAAGTTCCCGCAAGAGCAATACCGTCTGGCGGAATGCCCTGTCTCATGGCTGCCTTCTGAACCGCCTCGGATAACCTCCGCGCAATGATTCTCAAGGAAGTCTTGATAGCCATGTCCATACTCCATCACGCGGGTTGTCGAGAGCGTTGAGTTGCTCATCCAGATCCGCCGCTTTCAAGGCACTCCCCGGAAGGTATCGTATCTGGTTCAGTCGCTCCCTGGTAAATTTAACAAGAATGTCCCAGTTCTGGCGAACCCCGTCGTTGGCGGGGTCGGCCAGAGTTCCTAGCAGTCCCGTGAATATGATCAGCTCATCGAGTTCATGAGTCTTGCAGTGCCCGGGCAGGCGGTCGATGCCTAACCTCCCGCAGATGATCGCCTTGATGCGAATTTCGAGGGCATAGATTCGCAGAACGAGGGAGGTTGCTGGGAAACTCGCGGCAAGTGCCTTGGCCTCTTTCTCACGCTCCTGCCAGGCCTCATCGAGATTGTCCAGGGTCGTATCCTCCATCAGGCCCATGCGCGAGCCGCCGCCTCCCCGGCTCATTCCTTCACCCCCGGCCGTTTCAAATGCCAGTCGGTCGCCCGCTCGAAGACGCGGGCGGTGCGGAGCAGTTTCTCCTCGGCGAAGGCCGGGGCCAGGAGCTGCAGGCCGATCGGCAGGTTGGACTTCGTCAGGCCGCAGGGAATACTCAGGCCGGGAATGCCGGCCAGGTTGGCCGTGATCGTATAGATGTCCGAAAGATACATGGCCAGGGGGTTGGAGGTCCGCTCGCCCAGCTTGAAGGCCGGGGTGGGCGAGGTCGGGCCAATCAGCACGTCCACTTCCTTGAAGGCCGAGTCGAAGTCGTTGCGGATCAGGCGGCGAACCTTGAGGGCCTGGTTGTAATACTGGTCGGCGTAGCCGGCCGAGAGCACGAAAGTGCCCAGCATGATCCGCCGCTTGACCTCCGCACCGAATCCCTCGGCACGGCTGGCCATCATCATCCTCACCATCGGGGCCAGGCTCTCCTCGCCCGGATACCTGGGCGAGAAGTCTGCGGCGCGGTGGCCGTAGATCGTGCCGTCATAGCGGGCCAGGTTACTCGAGCACTCCGCCGGAGCGACGATGTAATAGGCTGGAATGCCCGACCGGGAATTAGGCAGCGAGACTTTCCTGATGGTGGCACCGGCCTGTTCATAGACCCGGATGGCCTCCCGGATGGCCGACTCGACCTCGGGGTCCAGACCCTCGCCGAAGAACTCAGGGACCACGCCGATGCGAAGCGATTCGGGGGGCGTGCCAAGAGTCGCAGGGTAATCGGGAACGGAATCGTCCACACTGGTCGAGTCGCGCGGGTCGTGCCCAGAGATGGCCTTCAAGATCAGCGCCGTGTCCGCCAGGTCGTGCGCGAAAGGGCCGATCTGATCGAGCGAACTGGCAAAGGCGATCAGGCCGTAGCGGCTGACCCGGCCATAAGTGGGCTTGAGCCCGACGATGCCGCAGACTGCGGCCGGTTGTCGGATTGACCCGCCGGTGTCGGAACCCAGCGCAATCGGTGCCAGGCCCGCGGCCACTGCGGCGGCCGAACCGCCCGACGAGCCTCCGGGAACCCGGGTCTCGTCCCAGGGATTGAGCGTCGGGCCGTACGCGCTATTCTCGGTGGACGAACCCATCGCGAACTCGTCCATGTTCGTCTTGCCGAAGAGGATGGCCCCGGCTTGCTTGAGGCGGCTTATGACAGTGGCATCATAGGGGGGCCGGAACGTCCGGAGCATCCGGCTGCCGCAGGTTGTCGGCTCCCCCTCGACGCAGAGCAGGTCCTTGATCGCCACCGGAACGCCCGCCAGGGGACCGACCGAGTCACCGGACCGGCGCCGCTTGTCGATCGCGCGGGCCTGACTGAGAACGTGGTCGGGATCGAGATGAACGAACACGTTGAGGCGTTTCAGCCGATCGGCGCGGTCGAGCAAGCCTATGACGATCTCTTCGGAGCTGATGGCCCCTTGCTCCAAGCCGGCAAGTAGAGCCGTCGCGGTAGCACTGTTCATCAAACTGAGTCCTGTACCTGGGCTCGAGTCCAGACCGGTCGCTCACCGGGCACGTCGTGGTTCGCGTCGCTGTCGCTGGCCCATGAGCCGGCGTGAGCGGCTCACTCCAGAACCGCCGGAACCAGAAAGCTCTCCTGGTTGCGCTTAGGCGCATTGAGGAGCGCGGCTTCGCGGGGCAAGGGGTCGCCGCGGACGTCGTCGCGGAACACGTTACGGACCTCGATGCCATGGGAGAGCGGTTCCACGTCGGTCGTCTCGAGCTGCTGAAGCTGAGCGACGTAGTCCATGATCGAATTCAATTGCCCTGTGAACATTTGCAGCTCGTCGGGGCTGACGCGCAACCGGGCCAGAAGCGCCACCTTCGCGACATCGTCGATCGTCAATGACATGGGGTTATCGGTCCTCCAACGGCCTCCGTTCGAGCGGATTGGATGCCTGCTTCCGGGACGGGCCGCGCTGCGGCGTCCGCAAGCCAATGACGCCAGTCTGCCAGATTCAGCCGGGGCCTTCAAGGTTCGCCCTCCGCGGTCGCTCGCACGGGGTGGGCGTCTCGGAAGTGGGTGGAAAATTTCGTAGAATAGGGATCCTTGATGCATCACCCCCGATTTACTAGTCCTTTGTTCACGGAGGGTCCCCATGTCCTTCGCCCATCTCCCCGAGGAGCAAGCCCGCCGCGCCGAGCAGT